>DOTA01000205.1 GCA_003513015.1 Chloroflexota bacterium | reverse complement strand
GCTCCCACGAAATACTGCGTCTCATGATGGCTGACGTTTTCAAGAATGCGGAGCTGGATATCCACGCTTTTCTCTTCCAAGCGACGCACCGCTTCTTTGGTGTTATGCAGGGGGAGGCGTTCATCCTGGCGGCCATGAATCACCAATAAGGGAATTTGCCAATCAACGGTCAGATAATCTTCGGGGGGTCGACCCGCCATAATAATGGCTGCGGTAAAGCGCCCGGGGAAGCGGCCCGCGAAATGCCAGGTTCCTTCACCACCGAGAGAATACCCTGTGACCAGAATCCGCCCCGGATCAAGATTGAATCTCGCCTGCAAATTATCCAACAACTCAAAAATAAATTGTTCGCTTAGGGGGTGAGTCCAATTCTCCGCGGGACAATCCGGGGCCACAATCACAGCGCCTAATTCTCTCAAAGCTGGTTCCACTAACCCGGTAAGGATCTGTTCCCCCAAATAGGGGATGCCATGCCCGGCAAAGTGGAGCGCTAACACCAGNNTTTCATTCCAAGATAAACAAATGGCAAAATGACCAGGGCAATAATGCCGATCATCGCAAGCAAAATGAGGAAATTCATAGAAGCGTGAAACAATTCGGGTCTTCTTTAGTTGGCAGGGAAGATGCTTAACCCAAAGGCCACAAAGTTCACCAAGGGGAATAAGGGGATCTTTACCGGCGTTTTTCCTTAGTGAACATCGTGTCCTTCGCGTTGAAAACATTTTTTCGTTAACAACGGTAGAACCAACAATTCAAGATATCAGGAGTCTGAGCGAAGTTCCAATGATTCTACCAAAATTAGTTTCAAGTCGTTCGATTTCAAATCCTAACCACACTGTAATCTGCACTCAACGCCTGCGGCTCAAATCATGGTACACTACCGCCCGACACAAAAGACCAAATCAAACAACGATACAACAACCAAATTATGAACACCAAATATCAACAACTCCAAACCATGCTGCTCGAAATGGAGCGCGTCGCCGTAGCCTACTCCGCGGGCATCGACAGCACCCTGCTGCTCAAAGTGGCCCACGATACCCTGGGCGAAAATGCTATCGGCCTAACGGCTGTCTCTGCCAGCCTGCCCGCCCTCGAAAAAGAAGAAGCCGCCCAGCTTGCCCAACAAATCGGAGCGCGCCACGTTTTCATCGAAAGCCACGAAACCGAAGATGTGCGCTACCTGGCCAACCCCAGCAACCGCTGCTATTTCTGTAAAACCAATACCTACGATGAGCTTTTTGCCTATGCGCATGAAATCGGTTTTAAGCAAATTATCGACGGCACGAACGCCGACGATACCGGCGATCATCGCCCCGGCAGGCTGGCCGCCCGCGAGCACGGCATCCGCAGCCCGCTGCAAGAGATTGGCTTCACCAAAGCCGAAATCCGCCAACTGGCCCGCGAGCTCGGCCTGCCCAACTGGGATAAACCCGCCGCGGCCTGCCTCTCCTCCCGCATCCCCTACGGCACGCTCATCACCCTCGAAAATCTCAGCCAGGTCGAACAAGCCGAAAACGCGCTGCACCAACTCGGTTTCCGCGAGCTGCGCGTACGCCATCACGAACAAGTCGCCCGCATCGAAGTCCCACCCGCAGATTTTTCCGCGGTCATCCAGCAGCACGGAGCCATCGTCAGCGCCCTCAAAACCCTCGGCTACCACTACGTCACCCTCGATCTAGCCGGGTTCCGTTCCGGCTCGATGAACGAAGTTTTAGCCAACTACCAATAAAACTAAATGGATACAAAAAAACTCGAAGAACTCCTCGCCCAGGTGCAAAACCAGGAAACCAGCATCGAGGCCGCCCTCGAAAAGCTGCGCAGTCTGCCTTTCGACGATCTCGACGATTACGCCCGCATCGACAATCACCGCGCCCTGCGTCAGGGCCTGCCCGAAGTGATCTTCTGCCCGGGCAAAACCTCCGAGCAGATCACCGGGATTATGGAACGGATGCTGGAACAGCATGACCGGGTGATGGGAACGCGCGCCAATTCGGAGCAAGCCGCCTTTGTGAGGAATCTGATCCCCGAGGCAAATTACGACCCAGTATCGCGGCTGTTAACCGTTTCCCGTGGGGAGCAGCCCCCCCATCAGGATTCCGCACCCTACGCCGTGGTCGTCACCGGCGGCACCTCCGACCGCCCCGTGGCCGAAGAAGCCGCCCAAACCCTCGATTTTCTCGGTTCCCGTGTGGAACGAGCCTATGATGTCGGCGTGGCGGGACTGCACCGTCTGCTCGACAAGCGCGACCTGCTCTTCAACGCCGATGTGATTATCAGCGTGGCCGGCATGGAAGGCGCGCTCACCAGCGTAGTCGGTGGGTTGGTGGCCTGCCCGGTGATCGGGGTGCCGACTTCCATCGGGTACGGAGCCAGCTTCGGGGGCCTGGCCGCGCTGCTTTCGATGCTCAACTCCTGTGCCACCGGCGTGGCCGTGGTCAATATCGATAACGGCTTTGGCGCAGGCGTGTATGCCCATCAGATTTTGCGGAGATTAGGGCAGGAAGCGGGTAAACAGGTAGACAAGTAAACAGGTAGACAGGTTGTCCCTGTTTACCTGTCTATTTGTATCCTTCCCTGCCACCAACTACCAACCATCTCATGAAAATTGCCTACTTTGACCTCATTTCCGGCGCCTCGGGTGACATGATTTTAGGCGCGTTGATCGATGCCGGGTTGCCCGCAGAAACCCTACGTTCCGGCTTAGCCGCGCTCAAACTGGCAGATTTCGATCTGCAAGTGCGGCGCGTTAACAAAAACGGATTCAGCGCCACGAAGGTCGATGTGCTCGTTAAAGATGATGTTCCTGAACGCCATCTACCCCAAATCCAAGCGATCATTGACCAAAGCGA
>DOTA01000500.1 GCA_003513015.1 Chloroflexota bacterium | reverse complement strand
TGAGACGCAGTATTTCGTGGGAGCCCTCCGCAACGCTACTCCCTGGTTGATCGAACGTTGGGAAAAACCGACAAAATAGGCTCAGTGGATTAACTTACAGTGAGGCGGCTGCTGTCAGCAACCGCCTCACCTTGTCTGTGATTACTCAGCAATCGGCAGGTACAGGTTGAAAACGTATTCTTCAGGTGGAAGTTGATAAGTCGTCAATTCTTCTAACCATTGATGATGAGCGCGTTTATATTTGCTGCCTTCAGCCCATTTCGCCAGTTTGCCCCAAACTTCCCCGATGTTCTCTAAGCCTTTAAAAGTGGTCACAGCATACAAGCCGCCGCGAAAACCCACCAGGCGCAGATCACCCTCGGGCTGGATGATTTCATCCACGGGCAACCAGATTTCATAGCCATAGTTCGGGCTGCCTACCGAGGGATTCGGGTTGTTGAACCCGAACGTTGTTGTGGAATTATTTTCTAGTTGCAGATTGTTTTTTTGAGCGAAGGTTTTGATTTTTTCCCAGGCGATGCTTTCCGGTTCTGCTCCGAAGCCATAGGCTGAGATCACCCGCATGGGTTCCAGATTTACGATTCGTACTTCAATTTCAGTCATGATATTTCTCCGTTCTAAGTGGTTTGTTATGAATGTGTGTCGACACAATTTATCTTATCAGGGAGTACCTGACATCTTGTGTCGGGATTTTTTGTGCAAATTTACACTTTGGAACACCTTGCTCCAAATTTGCGTTTTCAAATGGAAGCCGTTTCCTTTTGGGATTCTAAAATTCGTGTAGAATCAACCCATGCGCACAGCTTATCTGGTTTTTAACCCCCACGCCGGACGTTTCCCCTCTCGCATACTCACAGAGCGGGCGGCCGCGGTGCTTTCCCAGCACGGCTGGCAAATCCGCCTGGAGCAAACCACGGGCGGGCTGGAAATTACTCGTCTGGCGCGTCAGGCCGTCACGGAACAAGCCGCAGCCTTTTTTGTGGCCGGGGGTGACGGCTCGGTCAATTTGGCGGTGGCCGGGTTGCTGGGCAGCAACACCGCTTTAGGCGTGTTGCCCGCGGGCACTTCCAATGTTTGGGCGCAAGAATTGGGTTTGCCGGGGTTATCTTACACCCGTTTGATGGCGCTTGAAGAGAGTGCTGCGCAACTCGCCAACGCTCCCATCCAACAAGTGGATGTGGGTTTCTGTGATGAACGACCATTCTTGATGTGGGCTGGAGTCGGTTTAGATGGTTTTATTGTGCACCGGTTGGAGCCGCGCAGCCGTTGGGAAAAACATTTTGCTGTGGTCAGCTATGCAGCTCGCGCCGTTCGTCAGGTGGGTTTTTGGAGCGGCATGGATTTGCAGGCCATTGCCGATCAGCAGCAGGTTTCGGGGCGTTACCTGATGGCGGTGGTGAGCAACATCCATTTGTATGCGGGCGGCATGGCTGAAATTTCACCGCAAGCCTGCCTCGATGATGGCGTCATGGATTTGTGGCTGTTCGCCGGTGAAACGGTTCTCGAAACGGTGCAACAAGCCTGGGATTTGTTCTCCGGTCAGCATTTGCAATCGGATCGGGCGCGCTGTATTCCCTTCAAAAACCTGCAACTCATTTCGGATCAGCCCATGTATATCCAACTGGATGGCGAACCGGCCCAAGGTACTACACAAGTGAATATCGAAGTGCACCCCAAGGTTTTGAAAATTTTGGTGCCTGAGAATGCCCCCAGGGTTCTGTTTGCGGAGGAAAATTAATGGGACGCGGCGGTTCTCAGGGATGTTTGATTCCTCCCAAATCCTGGATTGTGGCGTTTATTTTGGGTGGAGGATTATTTGTGGGATTGCTGATTCTGATCAATTACACGCAGCCGCCCCGCGCTCCGGTTGGGGTGGTTACCGCGGCCCTGACGGTGATCCCATCTTCAAGTGGAACGCAAACCCCCACAGTCCCGGAGAATCCCGTCCCCGAAAATCCGCAAGAAACCCCCACGCTTGAACCAGGGACGATTGGTATTGGGGCTTTTGTGCAGGTCAGCGGCACTGGCGGCGATGGCTTGCGGCTGCGTCAGGGACCGGGGTTGAATTATGAAATGCAGTTTTTGGGCTTGGATGGAGAGTTGTTTGAGGTGGGGGATGGCCCCGTGGAAGCGGATGGTTATATCTGGTGGTTTGTGGTCGGCTCGTATGATGAGACCCACCATGGTTGGGCAGCCTCCGACTTTTTAACAGTGGTGCCCAGCCCGTAGTTTTGCCAACAATTGGTTGACGGCGAGTCAGGTTGCTGGTATCTTTGCCAAAATTAATCCGTTTTTCGTGAGGTAATCATGTCTGAAATTTTCCCTGCCGGGATTACTGCCAATCGCCAAACCAGTGAATTAATCATTGAGTGGAAGGATGAGCACACCAGCCGCATCCCATTTTCGCTGCTACGCAATGCCTGCCCTTGTGCGGAATGCCGCGGGGGACACGAGAAAATGGGTTCGACTCCGCCGCCGGGAGTTTTTGAACTTGAATTGGAAGATTCGCCGCGCACCCATTTGAGCAATCTCGAGGCTGTAGGAACTTATGCGCTAACGATCTTATGGGAAGATGGGCATCAAGCGGGGATTTTCACCTGGGGATATTTGCGGGCGTTATGCCCCTGCCCAATTTGCCAGGGGATTGAGATGCTTGGGCATCACCATCGTTAAATCAAAAGAGCGGAACTCAGGTTCCGCTCTTTTGATTTTTACAGATGATCTCGCAAGTTGTGTTCGACGGCGTAAGCGGCCGCTTCAGCCCGGTTGCTAACCCCCAGCTTCGAGAGGATGCTGCTGACGTAATTGCGCACCGTTCCTTCGCCCAGAAACAGGGCTTTGGCAATCTCACGGTTGGTTTTGCCTTCCGAAACCAGCATGAGCACGTGCTTTTCTTGCTGGGTGAGAGCGGCAAAGGCGGAGGCTTCTTCTTCTTTGGCAGCCTTGCGAACTTCCTGGAAGATGCGCTGAGTGACCGCGGGATCGAGCAAAGCCTCGCCGCGCCCGACCGCTTCAATGGCACGCACCAGACCTTCTCCTTCGATTTGTTTGAGCACATACCCCGAAGCGCCCGCGCGAATTGCCGAGAAAAGCATTTCATCCTCGGCATAAGAAGTGAGCATGATCACTTTAGTTTCAGGGTGCTTTTCGGAGATTTCTTCGCAGGCTTCGATGCCAGAGCCGCCCGGCAAGCGAATATCCATGACAACAACGTCAGGAGAGTACTGTTCGACTTGTTCGATGGCATCACGGGCGGTGCCAGCCTCGGCAACTACTTCGAATTGCGGGTGCCGTTCCAGCAGCGCTCGTAATCCCAGGCGCACAACTTCGTGATCATCAACCAACAGTATCCGTTGTTTTGTCATATTTTCTCCTTGTGAGGAGAGTATAGCCTAGAGTTTCCGGGCTGGCAAGATCGGATATCGGAGTGTAATCATCCGAAATCTTAGCCGGATTTCCTGCTGCTTGATTTTCGGCTGTCATTAACGTAGAAACCACTGCCCTTGAATACAATGCTGGGTCTTGAAAAAAGCCTGCGGGTTTGGGGGTGGCCGTTGGGGCAATTTACATGATCGATATCTTCGTTGAAGTGAAGTTGTTTTTCAAAGGTGCTACCACAAGTGTTGCAGATATATTCATATGTGGGCATTTTTTAGCTCCGGCTGGTTGTTGAGGGTGTAAGCAATTTCAGAAGATCACGATTCTGTGAATTTAGCACACCGAACCCGTTGAAGTGCGCTCCAAAATGCATCCTTCAACATAGCACAGGATGCTAGATTGTCTAAAACCATGTTAAATATACCCGGCTGAAGTAAAAACGGTGTCAGCCGGGTATTAATATTTTGTTAGAATTTCAGCTATTCAGAAGCGTGTTGTTGGAAATTTTCCCTTTTGTAATCCACAAAGCGGTAACCAAGCCCACGTTCGGTCAGGATGTATTTGGGATTGGCGGGATCTTCCTCAAGTTTTTTGCGGAGATAATTGATATATAGCCGGACATAATGGGGTTCATCTCGATATTCGTATCCCCATACTTTGGTGAGAAGTTGCTCGTGGGTGATCACCCATCCGGCATTTTGTACTAAATGATAGAGCAAGCGGTATTCTGTGGGGCGCAGTTGAACCAGTTCGCCATTGACCCAAATTTCGCGGCGATTGAAATCTATTTTCAAGCGATCATCCACTACGATCACGCCCGTGGCTACGCCGCTTTCTGCTTCTGTGCGGCGTAAGACTGCGCGTACTCGGCTGACTAATTCACGCGGGCTGAAGGGCTTGGTGATGTAATCATCGGCACCCAACTCCAGGCCGCGTACCCGGTCATCTTCTTCGCCTTTGGCGGTGAGCATAATCACCGGAATGTTGCTTTGTTCTCGGATGCGCTGCAAAACTTCAAAGCCATCGAGATCGGGCATCATCACATCTAAAAGAACCATATTGGGCAATTGACTGCGTACTTGATCCAAAGCTTCGCGCCCATTGTAGGCGGAAATTACTTGAAAGCCATCGTGTTCCAGGTTGAGGCGGATGAAACGAACCATTCTGATCTCATCATCCACCACCAGAATCAACTTGCCTTTGGAACTATCTTGCATCATAGCATTATTCTCTTACAAAACCGAAGACTTGTTCTTCTTCACCGCTCGAAAGAATTTCAATAAAACTGATCTGTGAAATCGGCCAGTAAACCGAGAGCACATTTGCGGCCAAATAGTTGAGTTCTTTGCCATCCCGCATGCGCGGGTTTTTTATCTTAATCATGGTATCTTGCGTGCCGGGCATTTCATCAATTTCAGCCCGAATCGGCTCTGTGTTTTGGATGTGAATCAGTACTTCGGTCGCCATATATTTCTCCTAGGGGTCTTGCCAAATACTTCGGGGGAGTTTTTTTAGGGGGTCTTTTGAGCCCAATCCTCAGTCTTTAATCAAAATTTGGACTTTTAACTTGCCGAGGGTGAGAATATCCCCATGCGATAATGTTGTTTTCGAGTGGGGCATTAATTTTTTACCATTTACGCGTGTGCCATTTACGGAACCGAGGTCCTGAATTGTAATCGGGTGTTTTTTCGTGTTCAAGCTGGCATGCAGCCGAGATACGCCGGTTTCATAAGCATTAAAGGAGCTCAGGTCAATATCAGGCACAATTGGCTGTCCGGCGGTGGCGCGCCCTAAAGAGAATTCTTCATTGGAGGCTAAAAAGATAGTTTCTTCTGTGTCTAAAACCAATAGGGCAATCGCAGCATCTTTATGGCCAGCGGGAGGGGTAGGGAAGCTTGGGGGCTGAATCTGCATGGCTGCATCTGGGACAGATGTATTACCATAAATCGCGGTCGTTGAGCCGGGCTTTTCCCCCTGAATTATTTGAGCCCCGCACTTGCTACAAAACAAGGCTCCAGAATATTCTTCATTTTGGCAGTTTGAACAAATAACCATGATAATTTAACTTTCTTTCCTACCGCCTGACAATAACAATGCCCGTGTACCATATTTTATCCGTTTTTCGCCTTCCTGGCTTAATTTTTGTTGATTTCGTAGATTATGTACTTCAAGTAAGGCAGTTTTTGCCAGGTCAGTTTCACCTTGCGATAATAAATGCGTGGCAATATTTTGAAGGCTCTGGGCAGCCTGATCTAATTCCCCGATCGCGATGCTCTCATGGACATTTTCTTGCATGCGATACAGAGTCAATTTTGACATCGCTTCAACGATCGTGTGAGGCGGTGGTTCCGGTTTTTGGTTGTCAGATACGGGCCGCATCAATGTGAAAGGGATGCGAAAATGGTTGGATGAATAAATGGGAATTTCAAACGAAAAATTGCCTTCGATTAATACTGCCCGAGAAACATTTGAATGGATTGGATCAACCAGAAATTCCAGAAGA
The DNA here is from genome assembly GCA_003513015.1 of Chloroflexota bacterium. Taxonomy (GTDB): domain Bacteria; phylum Chloroflexota; class Anaerolineae; order Anaerolineales; family UBA11858; genus UBA11858. The sequence continues at coordinate 4,911 of DOTA01000500.1, read as the reverse complement.
ATTCGCTGCCTGGATTTATAGGGGATTCCGCCAAGGTGAAGGGGAGGAGTCGTGGGGAGGGGACCCAGTTCCGGTGTCAGTCGGAAGGCATAATTCAATTTCACCCCTCCAATCTCCCGAAAATTCAATGCCACGCGTTCAACATATGATTTTCCCAGGTTGTCAAATTTTTCTTTGAGTAGTTGTTCAATATCCTTTGGTTTAGAAACAAAAACGCTATTTCCGCCGGTTTTTTTGGCGATTTCATCTAAAAATTCATCATTCCACTCGGAGCCGATGCCCAAAGCGCTGATGATGACCCCGGCTTTAGAAGCTTGTTCAGCGAGCTTCAGGCAAGCCGGTTCATCCCCGTAAGTATGCCCATCTGTAATGAGAATAATTTGATTCGAATAATTGGAGCTTAGATACTGCCTGTTTTCTTGAAATCCGGTTTTTAGGCCCTGGTATATTTCGGTGCCACCTCGGGCAACTGCCATGCGGATTTTCGCCTCAATCGCCTGCAACGAGGGACGAGGCGTTGCAGGGATTAGAACTTCGGCGCGATCATTGAATAACACTACCGATATGATGTCTTGTGGATGTAACTGCCGGATCAGTTCAGTGGCGGTTTTCTTGATTTGATCCAGGCGATCACCTTTCATGGAGGTGGAACAATCTAAGACTAAGGTTAAATTGATCGCTGAAGATTCTGTTTCTTTGGGCGCCTCGATTAATACATCAAGCTCAATCAACGCGTACATCAGTTGGGGCGCATCAATGCGGCTGAGCGCTGGACGGCTGAAAACTGTGTTCAGACGAACAGGTGGTGGGGGTGGAGCGGGTGTTTTCCCATCGTAAGCTGAGCGCTGTTGCGGGTCGATTAATGTTTCGTAGGCCTGTTTGATGTTTAAAAATAATTCTGTGGCCCCCTCTTCTACGTTAACATCCGGATGAAGCTGCCGAGCGGCATCGCGATAAGCTTTACGGATATCTTCAGGTGATGCGTTTCTGTCGACTCCTAAACGGGTGTAAAAATCGGTTTCCCGAGGCATGAGAAATGTTTAATCTGGGAGACGCACTAAGATGGCAGTGATATTATCAGGCCCGCCCGCCGCATTGGCGGCATCGATCATCTGTTGGCAAGCAAGTTGTGGGGTGCTGGCTGTGATGATGATCTTTCCGAGTTCTTTTTCAGGAACAACACCCCACAAACCATCTGAACAAAGCAACAAAAACCCGGAATGTGGCAACGGTGTGGTGATAATTTCAGGTTCGAAAGGTTCCCCTTGGCCTAAGGCACGGTAAAGCACATTCCGCTGGGGGTGAATGGCAGCCTCATCGGGGGTTAGTTGTCCGAGTTCTTCCAGTCGCTTTACCAAAGAGTGATCCCGCGTCAAAGATCGCATATTGCCGTGCAAATCGATGGAGTAAATACGGCTATCACCAACATGGGCAATGATCATTTGCTTGCCTAAAATTAAAACGGTACTAAGGGTCGTACCTCCTCCGGATATGGTATCAATAATTCCATTGTGAGCAGCTTGCACACCGTTTGCCAGTATTTCTTGCAGTGATTCGGCTGGCGGTTCCGGAGTTACACTGAGGAGGGGGGTATAAAGGTGCCGCACCACATATTCTGCCATCGCACGGGTGGCAATTTCACTGGCGACTTCCCCGTGTTGGTGCCCTCCCATGCCGTCGGCGACGATATATAAACCAAAAGATAAATTGCTGGCATTATTTGCCAGCGTTGTGGTTAAACTAAATAGCGCGTCTTCGTTATGATCGCGCTGCATCCCGACAGATTGCCCATTTCCAACGAACAATTGGGGCAAATCTAATGATTCCTCGTTAAGAACATGACTTGAAAGCATTTCTGGTAGTGGTTCGAGCGGTTTTGTGGCATCATCCTCGATTAGCAGCATTTCTTTTGAGGTAGATGCTGGCGTTTCTTCTTCCGCTTTTTTTAGCTTGCCAAAGAGTTTTCCAAAGAAATTAGTCACGTTGTACCTGCTTCCTGCTCAGTGATAGTATTAAACGGGCAAAGCATACAATTTGTGGTCCGTTGAACCAATATATAAAATATCATCATGAATAATGGGAGTGGCGGTAATCGGTTTTTCGGTCATGTACTTCCAGCGCAACCGCCCAGTACGATATTCGAGACAATAAACATTGCCATCTACACTCCCAAAATAAACCGAATCCCGATAAATTAACGGCGATCCTGTCACCTGGTTTTCGGTTTCGAAGCGCCAGACCTCTTTGCTGCTGCGGGTGTTGATGCAATAAAGATTCCCATCTATGCAGCCGATAAAGGCCAATTGATCAACAATTTTGGGAGTTGAAATGGTGCCACGGCCCAAACGGAAACGCCAGATAACCCAGCCTGTTCTGGCTTCCACGGCATAAAAGGTGGTATCCATCGAACCAAAATAAACAACATCATCAACCATTACGGGGGATGATGTAACCGCCCGTTTTGCCCGCATCTGCCATTTCATTTTGCCCTGAAAATCAAGACAGAAAAAATCACCATTTTCGGTGCCGAAGTAGACCACATCATTAACCACCAGCGGTGTTGAGCGAACCGGTGCGCCAGCATTGAAATTTAAGACTCTGTTTCCGGTGTTGGCATTGATGATATGTAGATGCTCATCATCAGAACCAATAAAAATATGCCGATCACTCAACGTTGGCGAAGATCGGATTGGCCCATCGGTGTAACAAGTCCATTGCACGCTGCCAGTGCGAGAAGAAACCTCATACAAACGCCCATCTTCAGAGCCGAAGATGAGGCTACTTTCATAAACCGCTGGTTTGCTAACGATTCCACCTTCGGCAGCATACTTCCAGGCGAACTCGCCTGTGGTTGCATTGAGCGCGTATAGATTATTATCATACGCACCTACATAGACAAACCCACTTGCATATCTAGCTGTGCCTCGAATTTCATCCTCGCATTGAAAAGTCCACAAGGGTTGGATGCTTTGATTTGGTGTGATTACACTGGTTGCCATATTGGCATCGGTGAGAATCCCGGTTTTACGGGCCACACTTAGTAGGGCGGTTTTCATATCTGCCGCGGTAGGAAAACGATCGGCAACCCCATATTGCAGTGCTGTATTCACGACAGCTTCTAGTTCCACGCTGATAGATGGATTTATTTTCGTAATTTGTCGTTCGCTGAAGGTGAAGGGAGGCTCGATGCGAGGGTCTTTACGGGTGAGTAAATGGTGCATGGTAGCACCCAAAGCATAGATATCCACCTGAGGAGGGGCCTCCCCGCGATACTGCTCAGGCGGCGAGTAGCCCTCGGTTCCAATCATCGTGCCTTTCTGACCGGATTCAAAAGTTCTTGCAATCCCAAAATCAACCAACACCACATGGTTTCCAGGTGTGACCATGATATTAGCAGGTTTCATATCCCGAAAAACAATTGGCTCTGGCTCGTGGGTGTGCAAATATTGGAGCACGTCGCAAACTTCGATCGCCCAAGTGATGATCTGGGCTTCAGGGATGTATCCCTGCGTTTGAGTCAAGATTACTTCCAGGTTATTGCCCTGGATAAATTCCATAATAACGTACGAACGGTTGTCAACCGTGAAATAATCATGTATCTTGGGAATAGAAGTATGATTCAGAGATGCCAAAATATTGGCTTCGCGCTCGAAGTTTTTTACAATCGTATCGCGCACGAGTATGTCGCGCGCCTGGTTGATCATTTCTTTTAGCGCGACAATCCTAACAGCTGTAAACCGAAGATCACGGGCTCGATATACGGCTCCCATGCCCCCCACGCCAACCACTCCTTCGACCTGATAACGGTCAGCCAAAACCTGACCGGGCTGGAGTTGGTTCTCGGCGAGATGGCCTTTTTTTCGGTTTTCGAGGGTTTCAGTAATGCGTTGCGTTATTTTATGTGTTTCCAGAGCGCGACCTCCCGAGTGGATTAATCAACATTATAGCCATCAATCAAAGTATTTGCAAATAGGTTATCGGGTTCATGCATCTGCTAACCATATCAGGTTGGCAGCATTCGCTTTAAATTTCTGTATTTTGAGCGAATAAGTCAGATTTCAAATAATTATAACATTCTAACTTTCCTGCTCTGTGCAATCCCTACATGTCCCATCATATAATGCCCCCAATAATAAATCGTCTCTCCTGCTTGCTAAAAAGGCACAATATGTGACCGGGAAGAGTATAATTTGCCCAATTGCTGTCTGGACAACGATAAAAGGAGTTTTCATGAATTCGAACCTTTTTGAAGGTGATTTTTCCCTGACTTTTGATGATGTGCTCGTCGTCCCTGGCTATACAGAGGTGCTTCCGAACGAAACCGATGTATCTACCAACCTAACACCGGAACTCAAACTCAATATTCCCATTATATCGGCTGCAATGGATACGGTAACCGAAGCGCGTTTGGCAATTGCCCTGGCTCGCGAAGGTGGCATCGGCATCATTCACCGCAATCTGTCACCGATTGACCAGGCCGCCGAAGTCGATAAAGTCAAGCGCTCGCAATCCGGCATGATCGTAGAGCCGATCACATTGCCGTTGAGTGCTACCTTACAAGATGCCGAAAACATCATGTCTACCTATCATATCAGCGGCGTGCCCATCACCGATGAANNTGGTTACGGCTTCGGTCGGCATTGATTTGGATTCCGCTAAAGCTTTATTGCAGCAACACCGCATCGAAAAACTCCCCTTGGTAAATGATGATGGCTTGCTCAAGGGATTGATCACCGTCAAGGATATTCAAAAAGCCCGAGATTTTCCTCTCGCCGCAGTGGATGCCCAGGGCCGGCTTTTGGTGGGTGCCGCGGTTGGGGTGGGTGCTGACCTTGAAGAACGTCTGCAACTTATGGTCATCGAAGGTTTAGATATAGTGGTCATTGATACCGCTCATGGTCACTCCGCGGG
>DOTA01000477.1 GCA_003513015.1 Chloroflexota bacterium | reverse complement strand
CAGCGGTGTCGAAGGTACCCTGATTTTAATTGCCGCCGGGAGCATTGCTTTCGCAGCCATAAAACGCCTGCTTACCCCTCAACCATTGGAGCAAGTTGGCTTGGGTCTCGCAGTTTCGGTAGCCGCCTCCTTGATTAACCTGGGCGTGGCCCTGGTTTTACTGCGCGCCGCCAAAGAAAACGATTCCATCACTCTGGAGGCCAACGCCCGCCATTTAATGACCGATGTGTGGACTTCCGCCGGGGTGCTGGTGGGCGTGGGTCTGGTCGTTGTCACCGGCTGGCTTCAACTGGATCCCATCGTAGCCCTGGTGGTGGCGGCCAATATTGTCTGGTCAGGATTCCACATCGTGCGGGAGTCCGTTAAAGGTTTAATGGATTCAGCCCTGCCCCCGAAGGAGTTGGCTATCATCCAAGAAGTGCTGGAATCCCATCAAGAGAATGGCATCGAATTTCACGCCCTGCGCACGCGTCAATCAGGCGCGCGCCGCTTTGTATCGGTGCATGTTTTAGTTCCTGGCGATTGGACCGTGCAGCAGGGGCATATTCTAGTCGAACAAATCGAAAACGAAATCCGAGCGGGCCTCGCAAACGTAGCGGTTTTCACGCATTTGGAGCCACTCGATGACCCGCTTTCCTGGGCTGATGTTTCCCTGGATCGCCCCCACCCCACCACGGATCAACCCGCCTGAATTCCTAACCCCAAAAATAAGGTAAAATCTCCCCGGATCAAAGGAAAACGAATAAAAGTATGATCTCAAAAACCTTGAGTAAATTAACCTTGGGGCTGCTGGTGCTACTCGCAATTTTTTTCACCGCCTGTAGTTCAACCGCCAGCGAAACAACACCAGCAACCAGCACTAGCGCGGCCCTCGAAGCCTCACCAACGGAGGCCATTCCCACAACCACGGTGCTCCCTCCCACCAATACGCCTGAGCCGACAGCCACGGAGCTCCCCCCCACCCATACGCCCGAGCCAACGGCCACACCCCAACCCACGGTACTGCCTTCCGAAATCACAGATGCCCGGGGCATCCCGATGGTACTGGTGCCCTCCGGTGAGTTTGTCATGGGCAGCGATCGCGATCAGGCTGCCGCCCGGCCCGCCCACACTGTCTATCTGGATGATTTCTACATGGATGTTTACGAAGTCAGCCAGACGCGTTACAAAGAATGCCTGGAGGCCGGGGGCTGCGAGATGACTTCTGGAACCGGGGAATTGCTCAACCGCCCTGTGTGGGATTCGCACCCTATGATGGATATCACCTGGTACGATGCCCAGGAATATTGCGAATGGCGCGGCGGATCGTTGCCCACCGAGGCCCAATGGGAGAAAGCCGCCCGCGGCACCGATGGGCGCAAATTCCCCTGGGGCAACGACCCCGTGACCTGTGAACTGGCCCGTTATGGCGAGTGCGGCTGGATGACCGCCCCGGTAGGCACGCACCCCGCCGGGGCCAGCCCTTATGGCGTGCAAGATATGGCCGGCAACGCCTGGGAACTGATCTACGATTGGTACCAGCAAGATTACTATTCGATTTCACCTGTCGAGAATCCCACCGGACCCGAGGAACCCACTGGCTATAAAGCGGAGCGCGGCGGAGCCTGGTTCTACGAAGCCGATCTGATGACTGCCATCTGGCGCAACAATTTGCCCCCCACGGCGCATTACCTGTATGTGGGTTTTCGTTGTGTGATCGAGCCATAATACGTTCAGCATCCTGAGCTTGTCGAAGGATGCGGCATTAGCACAGGTAAGACCCGCATATTTCGACTTGCTCAATATGCTTGCTAGGCATCATTCCCTATCGTATTGGTATAGCCAATGTTTTTAACCACAAAGAACACCAAGAACACGAAGTTCTCCAAAGTTTGGATATTTGTTTTAACTTTATGCCTTAGTGTCTTGGTGGTGAATTCCCCAGCCCGCGCCAACGCTCCCCGATCCCCCTTTCATGCTTCACAAATCACCTACGGCAACGATTGGTCTGGATTCCCCTCAATTTCGGCGGATGGGCGTTGGGTGGCTTTCGCTTCCAATGCGGAAAACCTGATTTCGGGCGATACCAACCAGGTTGCTGATATTTTCGTCTTCGACCGACTGACGGAAAAGTTCGAACGGGTATCTGTATCATCTGATGGAACGGAGGCCAATGCCATCTCGACCCGCCCAGCGATCTCGGCGGATGGGCGCTTCGTGGCTTTTGAATCGCTGGCAGATAATCTGGTTTTTGGGGATACGAACTTTCTTTCCGATATTTTTGTGCACGACCGCCTGACCGGCAGCACCGAGCGGGTTTCGGTGGATGCCAACGGCTTTGAGGCCAACGGCTGGTCGGAGCAAGCTTCGATTTCAGAAGATGGGCATTATGTGGCCTTCCTTTCGGACGCTGATAACCTGCTGCCCAACGATACCATCCCCGCCGCTTCGCTGGGGGATACCAACGGCCTGCGAGATGCTTTTTTGCACAACCGGCTGAACGGCTACACCCAGCGGACCTCGATTAGCAGTAACGGCGCACAAGCCGACGGCGAAACCACGGCCGCAGTGGTCACGCCCAGCAGCCGCACGGTGGTTTTCCTCTCGCAGGCAGGCAATCTGGCGGGAACCGGTAACGCCGCGGGCAGCATTTTCGCCTACAACCGCTTGCTGGGGCGCACCGTGCAAATCCCGGGGAGCATAGGAGCCGTGGGACCGGATACCTCCACCGGGGGCCAGTGGATCGCTTACCGGCTGCCGGATGCCCCCGACACTAACAGCAATGTAACTATTTACGATCAACTCAACGAGAGCAGCTATACGGCGCGCTTCCCCAAACCGTTAACGCAACATGCCCTGGCGAACAATGGCCAGCACCTGGCCGCAGTAGGCACGCCCAACAACGGCCGCAGCTTCGATCTTTATTGGCACAGCGTGGAGAGCGGCGAAACCCTGATCTCGGTGCAGGGCGTTAGCGATATGCGCCCGGCGATTTCGGCGGATGGCAATATCATCGCCTATACACAGGACGTGGGGGGCATCTCTCAACTGGCGATTCTGGATCGGGGGGCACAGCCGGAGCCGACTTATGCCATCTCCGGGAGGGTGACGGGGCCGCTGGGCGATCCGCTGGCCTTAGTGGCAATCACCGCTCAGAACGGGACCGAGGTGGAGACCGATGGACGGGGCTATTTTTGGATGAGCGGGATCACTCCCGGGCAGGTTTCGCTTTCCCTTTCGAAAACGGGATTCGACTTTGAGCCGCGCGGCGCCTCTTTTATTGTGACCTCCGATCTCACGGAGAAAAATTTCCAATATTTTTACACCGAGGTGCTGACCGAGGCCCGTAAGGATATTGGCATGCCCTACGATCATCGCTGCGATAGTGGCCCGGCCTGTTTGGGGGTCTTTCACGGCTATGCGGCCGGGCAGTGCACCGATCTGGTGTTGGACGCTTTCACCTGGGGGGCGGGGTATGACATCACGCAGATGCTGGAGTGGGATGCGCAGGCACACCCGGAACATTTTTACCAGAGCCGCAACGCCCGCGACGCCTTCGATATGTGGCGCTATTTCATGTACTCCGGGCAAATGCTTTCGCACGAACAGCCTTACCAACCGGGCGATCTGGTGTTCTTCGATTGGAGCGCTGACGGCGAGATCGACCACGTTTCGCTGGTTTCGCAGGTGGATAGCAGCAACCGCCCCACCTGGATGGTGGATGCCACCGGGGTAATCGCCAGCAACCCCAACGGGCTGGCAGCGGAATTGCCTTGGGAACCCTTCAACGAACGTTCGGAGCGCGGCCATGCCCGCTGGGATGGGGCTTTTGAATCACCGGTGATTGAGCCAGAGCAGGGGCAATATTTGCAAATTGGATTGGGATCGGCAGAGGCCAATTTGCGCTTGATCTCGGAGCAGGGAACGGGATTAAGCGGGATGGATGGCAGCCTGCCCGGGGGAACCTTCTACGATTTGATTTGGGAGCAAAACCTGACGGTGGCTAACCCGCTTGCAGAGGGTGCCCTTTCCGGTGGAAAGGGGCGTTATTTTGTGGTGATCTCGAACCCCACGGAGGCGCAAATGCCCTATTACTTCGTGGCTCAAACCGGACAAGATGGCAGTGTGAGCGCGGTTGTTAAGTTAACTGGAGAGTTAGCGCCGGGGCAAGTGCGCTACCTGCCACTGGCACTCTCGCTGGACGAGGGGGTGATGGGATTGGAATTGCGTGCCTTTGAGCGGCAGACACGTGGGGATTTGGGGCGGTAGGTTTTTGACGCGAATAAAACGAATTTTACGAATGGCACGAATAATAGCTTCAAATCTTATAAACGCAGATGGGAATTGATAACTCACAAAACGTTTGGCTCATCTCATTAGCATAGATTCGCCACAGAGCCAGTTGTTGAAGCAAACTCAGTGAGTTTGCTCTGCGATCTCGCCGAGTTATTCGGCAAAAAATCCACTGTGATAATTTTTTTCTTCCGGCGGGAAATCCACAAAAGGTTGCGATCTGATCCTAAAAAGGGTATAGTAGAAACACCAAGGTTCTAAACTACCCAAAAGGAGGCAAGATGCAAAAAGAAAACATCCACACCGAGCAGGCCCCGGCGGCCGTTGGGCCATATGTGCAAGCCGTGAAAGTCGGCGACTTGATCTACACCGCCGGGCAGGGCGGACTGATCCCTGAAACGGGAGCGATGATCGCGGGCGGCGTGGAAGCCCAGGCCGAACAAACCATGAAAAATCTCTCGGCGGTACTGGCAGCCGCGGGCAGTGATTTTGCGAATGTGGTCAAAACCAATATTTACTTGCGCAGAATCACAGATTTCTCGGCGGTCAATGCCGTGTACGCCAGTTTCTTCGAGGGTGTTTATCCGGCGCGCACCACGATCGCCACGTCCGCTTTGCCAATGGGCGCGCTGGTTGAAATTGAAATGGTGGCTCTGGTTTCCAAGGCCGTAAATGTTCCAGATGAAAAACAAAAAGAAAGTGAGGCTAAAATGAGTAAAGGCAAAGATAGAGGTAAAAAAGAAAAGAAAAAGAAAAAAGAAAAGAA
>DOTA01000067.1 GCA_003513015.1 Chloroflexota bacterium | reverse complement strand
TAGCATAGGGTTAGTTTTATTTATCATTGGGTTTCTCTGGTACAACGGTTGTCGCAGCTTAAATAACCGTTGTACCAGAGAAACCCAATGATAAATAAAACTAACCCTATGCTAAGTGATTGGGCTAATAGGTCTTTCTCTTTTGGAAAAATTTCAAGCAGTTGCTCCATCACGGTTGACAAACCAAATCCAGCGATCAAGCTTCCAATCAGGAAAACAAACCTGGCATTTTCCGGGAAAAATAAAATAACGAGCAAATAAAACAACAATAAGGTGAATTCTTTTTTCTTAATCAGAAAGAAAGCGCCGATACCGATCAGAACCATCATTAAAAGATTTGAACGGATCGGTAACGTGTTTTGCACAATTAATCTACCCCAAGCACTAAGACCTGTTGCAAGGAAGGAGGCTGAATCTCCACTACTGTGAGAATTAAAGGCGTTGAGAAAGATAGCTCCCCCAAAGCGAGAAGAGATGGGAATAATCCAAATCAAGGCAATCAATAAACCTAAACAAATCGAAATAGTTGAGTCAATAATTCTTCTAAGAGAGGGCTTTAACAAGGTCCAACATACAATCCATACAAAACAAAATAGCCCGTAAGCCAGATGTGAAAGGAGCGCCAAACCAAAGAATAGGCCTGTTAAGACAATATTGTTCTTCGATGGTGAGTTAAAGTGCCGGTGAAAAAAATAAATGGAAAAAAGCGCAAAAATAAAAGCGGGGGCGCGCGCAATTCCGGCGGCCCAGGCGTGGGCAATATAAAGATCCGAGGATGTAGCAGCAATCACAACGGTGAAAGCGCCAGCATAAGGGGATTTAAATAATTCGTAAGATAAATAGTATAAAGGGATCAGTGAAATGAGCGTGTAGATCGGCGGCATCCAAATGAGGTAAATATAATATTTCCCCGTAAGTTTGATGAAAACCGAAAAAAGATATAAGCCCAAAGGTGGGTAAGCAAAGGGGATACCCCCCGGACCATAATGGGGCGAGTACAAAGGAAGCAAAAAATTTCCTGCTGCAATTTGTTTAGACATCTGCGTAAATAATCCTGCATATCCCATTGGTACAGAATGCTGGAAAGCATTCCCAAAGAGTAAAGGCATGCTGATGACAAGCGACAAGCCAAGCCAAATACTCTTTGAGTGGGATATGTAGAATTTTTTCACAGACTCATCAAAACTTGCTGCAATTTTAAAACCTCCCGAAGGTTTTGCCAGAAAGACAGCAAACTTCCAGCCTATCTCCTGATCAAATTTTCAACCTTCGGGAGGTTTCACGAGTAAAGCTCAATCGTTCCAGTTCAGCTACTGAGCTACTCCGCTGCTGGGCACATCACTCACAGCCTTATCTGGGGCAATTACCGTGCCTGGATGGATAACCGCTCGCTTGGGGATCACCACAATGCCATCACGCACCACCCAATCATCGTGATCAATTTCCACATCCGGCGGGAAGGGCTTGATGACCACACCTTCTCCGATGCGGGCATTTTTATCGATCAGAGCACCATCGATCACGCTGTTCTTCCCGATGCCCAGAGGGATACCCTGGCCTTTGGCTAAATCATCGGGATTATCATAATAATCGGCGCCCATCAAAACCGTGTTGCGGATCACCGCTCCATCGCCAATTTGTGAACGCAGCCCGATAACGGCGTTCTCAATTTCGGCTTTACCGATCAGGCAGCCTTCCGAAATCATCACATCTTCGAGGGTTGCGCCATCTACTTTGGTGCTGGGCAAGAAACGCGCCCGGGTGTAAATCCGTTTGGTGGGATCATTAAAATTAAAAGGCGAATCAGGGCTGGCCAGTTTCAGGTTGACCTCGTAAAACGAGCGGATAGTTCCAATATCTTCCCAATAGCCGTCAAAATCAAAGCCGCAAACTTTGTGGGTGTGAATCGCCTTGGGGATCACCTCGCCCCCAAAATCGTCGTCGGTGGTGCTATTTAATAAATCCAACAAAACATCGGTTTTGAAGAAATAATTACCCATCGAGGCGAGGTAAGGCCGTTCCGGATCGTCGCGGCTGATAAATTTTTTGAGTACCTTGGGATCTTTGGGTTTTTCCACGAAATCGGTGATCAGCCCTTCATCGGAGCGTTTCAGAATACCAAAGCGGGAGGCATCTTCAGTGGAGGCGGGCTGCACAGCCACGGTGATGTCAGCGCCATTATCCCAGTGAAAGCGCGCCATATCTTCGTAATCCATCTGGTAGAGGTGATCACCCGCCAAAATCAGCACATAATCGGCACGGGCCGATCTGATTTCAAAAAGCTGCTTGCGTACAGCATCAGCGGTGCCCTGGTACCACGATTCGCTGCCGATGGTTTGTTCAGCGGCCCAAAGTTGCACCCAGCCCCGGTGGAAGGCATCGAAATTATAGGTTTGGGTAATATGCCGGTGCAGCGAAACCGAATTAAACTGCGTCAGCACGGCGATGTGATGAATGCCCGAGTTGATGCAGTTGCTGATGGGAATATCGATCAGGCGGTATTTTCCGGCAATGGGAACCGCCGGTTTGGCACGGTCACGCGTCAATGGATAAAGGCGGGAGCCGCGACCGCCGCCCATGATGATGCCGAGAATGTTGTCGAGTATTTGCATGAGGTACCTTCCTTTGTTATTCGATGAGTGGGTACAGGGTAATTAGGGTAACACCCATAATTGGGGCTTGTTTAATTGCAGGGTGAAATCCACTTTTTTAATTTTGTCTTTGCGCTCAGCTTCCAGGGCAACCACCAAGAATTCGGCCCAAACTTGCACATCTTCGACGGGCACGGTGACAGATTCGAAGGCCGCCCGCGGGCCGGGCTGCATGGCAGGGGGGTATTGCAGCCATTGCAGGCCATCGACCGTGAATTTCTCTAGGGGATAGGAAAAAGCCGGGATGATGAATTGGCGCGGCTGCCCCCAAAATTGTTGGGCGTCTTTTTCGCTTTTGGCCTTGCCGTAGGTATCCCTTTGGATGGTCAGGTGCCCCTCACAAACCCAGTAGGGTTTTCCCTTTTGGGAGGGGGCAATCCCCTGAGCGTAGTGGATCTCCAGGGGCAGCAATCCCCGATCTCCCAGTTGTTGCCCCTGTTCACAATTTTCACAAGCCCAGGCAACTTCTTCGATTTCGGCGGGGAGGGGCCTACCGCAACGGAGGCAGTTGAGGGGAATGAGTTCAACCGGGGTTTCCATCAGTCCAACTCCAGGGCATTGGTAATTTCGCTAAATTGTTTGAACAGGCCGGTGTTTTTGCTTTTCTTGCGGCGGTGGCCGCGGTATTCGAAGATATCGCCGTAGCGAAATTTGCGGTAAGCGGCCACCATGATGCCCAACCCTGCGATGAAGAGACCCACACCAATCGCCAGTAGCGCAAAAACGCCATCATCTTCCATTTGGAAGGCCACAGCAAAAGCGCCGGAGGAGAGATCGATTGCCAAAAACGCGCCGAGAATCATGCCGCCCACCAGCACCGCGGCGCGGTAAAGATTGCTGCCGGGGGCCTTGCCATAAAGCACTTTGCCGGTGTAGCCATCGACAACAACCTGGAAGGCGCGGCCTTTGTAAAGATAGCGCAGCACCCACAGGGGATAGTAGACCAGCCCGAAGCGGCGGTTTGCCAGTCGGGTGAAAATTTGAGCGATGCGGTCGAGGTTGGCGTGATTTTTGACTTCGGCCTGGAATTCGGCATCGGCGGTGTTTTGGGCATCGGATTGTGAGCCAAGCGGCTCGAAGACCATCCCGCGGGCGTGCAGCACCTCCGGGTTGAAGGGTTCCATTTGCTGGGTGGTAAGCGGCAAGGAGTCAACGCCAAATTCGCCTACATCACAGGCCACGCCATTCCACTGCATCTCTTGGGCAATCTTGATTTCACGCGGTTCGTAACGTTTGTTATCGCCGCTGCCAACTCGTTTTTCCCCAAAAACCCAGCCGAGCACTTTGGCCCACACAGCCCAGAAAGGCAGGTAAGCTATGAAGATTTCGGAAAGTTTGGCGCTTTTGACAACATCACTGGCGATGGCGCGGTGCCCGCCGAGAAACTGGTGTAGCCCACTCAGGGCCTGTGCGCGCTCGACGCGCTGGGCCACCTGATAACGCCGCAAGCCGCGTTCACCGCGCACAAAGGAACGCTGTTCGCAGAAGGGGCATTTGACGATGGTTTGCCCCTCAGGGATGGGTACCATGCCGCCGCAGTTGGGGCAGTTCAGGCCGTGGAGAGAGTCATTTTCGGGCATAGTTTTATTCGCGGATTTAAACCTTCGCGGCAACCCAAACTGCCAAGGCGAATAGGAAGGGGGCGGACAGCAATCCAAGGCCAATACACAGGCCACCGCCGATAGCAATCCCATTGCCGCCAGTCAAAGCACCCAAAACCGGAAAGGTCGCCAAGCACAGAAAGATAAAGGCCGCCAAGCCACCCACGATGCGGAAAGGGGATTCGGCTTTGGCAGGGAAAATATTGGCAAACACGCCGCCGGTGGCCCCTTCAACGATGGCGGTGTAGCTATCGCCCTTGTAGGTGTATTTGAAAGTATAGATGGGAATATGCACCAAAGCGGTTTCGCTGATTTCCGCGTCTGCGGGCAGGCGGGGCTTCAGCCATTCCATCACGGTGGGCAGGGGGATGGTGGGGGCGTGCGCCTGTGCATTGATAGACTCATCGAATTTGCGCAAATCACCCGCGGGAACGGTAATGTTTTTCAATTCACTGACCGAAATCGCGGCGGCCGGTTCCAGCCACAGGCTTTCGTTGTCGCTTTTATCTTTTGATTTGAACACCCAAAAGGGAAAAAACTCGAAGGAACTGCCCGCTAGACGGGCTTTTTTATCCAAATCTTTGATGGTGGCACTGCCCCCCATCCAGCGCGCCAGATTGGCCTGGGCCTTGGGCTGGTCCAGCGTGGAGGCCAGATACCAATGAAACACCACGCGGGTCTTGTCGATGTAAACCGTCGATTCGCAAAAAGGGCAAACCAGGAAATTCTGCCCTTCATCCGGGTGCAGTTCACCTCCACATTGCGTACAAGGGAAAACATTGGCAGGCGCAGAAATTACATCAGACATGGTTGTATTATAGCAAGGTTCCTAATTCCGGTCAGGGCAGCTTTAGCCAGCCAAATTGAAGTCCGGCCAGCCCGAAAAACATAAAAACCACCAGCAGAAAAGAAATAATCGTGGTGATAATCAAGATGGTTTTCAGCAGGTCGCGAGGTTTTTCGCCCGTGACTTTGCCCGTTTGCCCGTTGACATACACCTTATATTCCTTACCCTGATAGTTGTAGGTGCCAATCCAAAGGGGTAGCAGCACATTTTTGAAGGTCATATCACTCCAATTGAGGCCGCCGGTTTGCAAATTACGTTTTTGCTGCCCAGGCAGCACGCGTTCCGTTAAAGTGCGGCGCACATCGCGGACCACATTCTCGCGCGCTAGCAAGGAGGCTTGCGCCAGGGGCAAATCATACGTCAGGGTTGGCCAGCCTGCCAGATATTCGGGTTTGAATTCGATCACATCCATTAAATTGTAGGGGCCTAATTTCCGCAGGTCTTTGATTTTGAGATGCTGCAGCCCCGACACCAACTCGTCGTTAAACAGTTCGCACTCCACTCCGCTGCGGTTGGTCCAGTTTTGGTAGCGGCTGCTGTTACCGTCATTGACTTCACACGACCAATGCAATTCCAAAGTGCCATCAAAGGTCCAAAATGGGTAATAAGCCGGGTGTAAAAGATGTTTTTGGGCCGCATTGTTAAGATCATCGGGGGCAAACCAGCCACGGCCGAACCAATCTTTCACGCGGCGCACAGCTTCTTTTTCTTCAATTTGCATAATAGCAATGGCCTGGGGATCGATCAGCAATTCAGTTTCAGCCGATGCGATCATTTGCCGGGAAGCACAATAAGGGCATTCCAATGCTTTCTGCTCCGGAGGCCACAAACTGACTGCCCCGCAGCGCTGGCAACTCAATTGTTGCTGGGAGGCTGCCCAGCGGTGACCACTTTCCGTAGGCAAAAACTCGCCCATAGGGCGCTCATCATCCGCAGCAGAACGCTCTTCTGCGGTATCGGGGGCGTATCCGCAATACAAGCATGTCAGCAGATTGGATTGGATGTTGAACTCCAGGTGACCGCCACACTTCGGACACAAAAAAGTCTGTCGGGTTTGGGCTACTACCGGTTCC
This sequence comes from Chloroflexota bacterium, assembly GCA_003513015.1. Lineage (GTDB taxonomy): Bacteria > Chloroflexota > Anaerolineae > Anaerolineales > UBA11858 > UBA11858. The sequence goes on along the minus strand of DOTA01000067.1, from coordinate 6,716 downwards.
TGAGAGGCCTGCACCACCACATTTGGCCCCGTCAAACCAGGCCTTGCTTTGACCCCAGAACCAGGATTTACCTTGCCCTTGAGCACAGCCAAGGCCCGCGCCGTGGAAACATTATTGGGATCAGCGGCCACCGCGTTTTCCAAATATTCGATTTTCTCTTTGAGATCATCAGTGGTTTCGGTGAGCCACAGCCAGGCACGTGCATCCAACGAATTAAGCTGGGTAGCCTGATTCAGCAAAGACCAGGCCAAACGTCGGTTACCATTTTTGGCCGCCGTAATTCCATCGCGCACCAGCGTTTCGTAATTGCGATCACCCATTGATCCGTACAACTTAGCCTCCAACCAGAGTTCGATTGCAAATCATTATACATGCAACTCCCTGGCAAGTGAACCCGGCTAGAATCAGCACAAAAAAAAGACTGCCAGTACTAATTAGACTGGCAGTCTGAAAATCACAGATCAATCTTGAAAACTACTTGGGCAATTCGCCCGCCAATTCCTGATCGATCAGGCTTTTGAACATATCAAAGGGCTGCGCACCCACCACAGGGATGCCGTTTACAAAAAAGGTGGGGGTGGAACGGATGCCCAAATTGGCGGCATATTGATAATCGGCCTCAACTTCGTCAACATAGCGGCCACTATCCAAGCACTCGTTGAAAGCTGGCATGTCCAAGCCCAATTCCTCGGCATAGGTTTGGTAAGTGGTTTTGCCCAGGTTCAGTTTCATGGCAAACAGCTTATCGTTGAATTCCCAATATTTATCTTGTTCGCCTGCACAATTGGCAGCCACTGCCGCGGGGGAGGCGTTACTATGAATGCTGGTCAGCGGGAAATCACGGTATACCAGGCGGATTTGATCGCCATATTCCGCTTGCAATAACGGCCAGACTTCCTGATGCCATTTGCGGCAGTAAGGACATTCATAATCACTGAATTCGATGATGGTGATGGCCGCTTGTTCTGGCCCTAAAATCGGGTCGTCGTCTATGGGAACATCATAACGCTGGAATTCCGGGGTGGGTTCGGCACCCTGAACGGCAGCCTGCTCCTGATCGGCGCCCGGGGTGGCGGCAACCACAACCACAGAGGGTTGCGCTGCTCCTGCGGAATCTGAGCGTCCCCAAAAGAGATACCCAAATGTCAACCCCGCAACAAACGCCAGGGGCAAAAGCACGGAGTAAAGATGGGCGCGCTTGAAGGTGATGGTATTCTCTTCTGGCATCTCGTTCAGAGAATCATCTCTGAGCGTATCCGGTAAATTTTCAGCGGAGACTTGATTTTGAGGGGTGGGTTCTTGTTCGGACATGGAAGCGATTATATCACGCCCAATTTAGGGTGAATATTAATTTGAGATGTGGAATTTTTTTGGGGGTACGCCAATCCCCAATGGGACGCGCCACCTATAAATTCCAGGCTCTAACCTCCAGTCAACAGGAAAAAGCCTCCGAGCGATCCCGTTTTTATTCAGCCAAAGGTATCAGCCTATGCTATACTATTTTCGATAAATTTAGCTCGGTGAGTGCGGTGAGAGCACCGGAAAGTTTGGCGCAATGTACCCAAAAGCAATTGACATCCTGTTAGTAGATGATAACCCGGATGATGTGGAATTAGCGCTGTATGCCTTACGGCGTAATCAACTGGCGAACCATATCCAGATTGCCCATGATGGGGTTGAAGCGCTGGATTTTTTGTTTTGCAGGGGTGATTACAGCGAACGTGATTGTGAGCTAAAGCCCAAAATGATTCTATTGGATCTCAACATGCCTAAAGTGAATGGCCTTGAAGTGCTCAAAGCCATTCGGGAAAACCCCCGTACCGCGGGGATCCCGGTTGTAATTTTGACAACATCCAAAGAAGACCGCGATTTGGTGGAAAGCTATCGCCTGGGGGTGAATAGCTATATCGTCAAACCCGTTGATTTCGAGCAATTTTCAGAGGTTGTGCGCCAATTAGGGTACTACTGGCTTTTGCTCAACGAACACCCCAGGGTAAAGCAAGCGATTTGAGGGCTTTGCCTCACCCCAACCAAGTAACGATCAGGCTCCTGAAATGGATTTCTCAGGAGCCTGATTTTATAAATTGGGGAAGCAAATTCTTACCCGTTCAGGCGATCCAGTAAAAAAGCATACTCGAAAGCCACTTCCTTAAGGTAATCGTAGCGCCCAGAAGCGCCGGCATGTCCGGCATCCATGTTGGTTTTGAGTAACAGCAGGTTGTCATCGGCCTTAATTTCTCGCAAGCGCGCCGCAAATTTCGCCGGTTCCCAATAAGCCACGCGCGGATCGTTCAACCCGGTGGTGATCAGAATTTCAGGGTAAGCCGTTGCACGAATATTATCGTAGGGCGAATAAGATTTCATATATTCGAAGTATTCCGCATTCTCCGGGTTGCCCCACTCATCGTATTCCATGGTGGTTAGCGGAATACTAGGATCACTCATGGTGGTAATGACATCCACAAAGGGCACCGCCGCAATCACCGCTTTAAATAAATCAGGTCGCATGGTCAGGCAGGCCCCCATCAGCAGCCCACCCGCCGAGCGTCCCATAATCGCCAATTTCTCTTTCGAGGTGTAGCCTAATTCGATCAAACGCTCGCCGCAGGCGATAAAATCGGTGAAAGTATTACGCTTTTTGAACATTTTGCCATTTTCGTACCAGGCGCGCCCCATCTCGGAACCGCCGCGGATATGCCCGATGGCGTACACAAACCCGCGGTCGATTAAACTAAAGCGGTTCGCATTGAAATAGGCATCCATGCTGGCCCCATAAGAACCGTAGCCATAGAGCAAGGTGGGGTTTTGCCCATTCTTCGGCAACCCTTTTTTATAAACCAACGAGATGGGCACGCGCGTGCCATCGGAGGCCGTTGCAAACAGGCGCTCGCTGACATATTGCGAGGGATCATGCCCGCTGGGAATTTCATCCTGTTTTTTGAGTTCCCACTGACCCGAATCCATGTGAAAATCCACAACTGTGTTGGGCGTGATCAACGATGAATACTGGAACCGCACCAAATTGGTGTCAAATTCTGGGTTTTTGCCCAAATACATATCATAAACCGGCTCCGGGAAAGGCACATACTTCACATTGCTAAGGCCATCGGGGTCAGCGATGCGAATCTGCTTGAGACCCTCTTTTCGCTCAGAAAGCACCAGATAATTTTTAAAGGGATGGATTTCCCGGATGAGCACATTGGCTTGATGGGGGATAACTTCGCGCCAGTTATGACGTTGGGTGGCTTCTAAGGGGGTTTCCATCAACTTGAAGTTTTGCGCGTTTTCGTTGCTGACGATAAAAAAACGTTCTCCCAAATGCTCAATTCTGTATTCATGCCCGCGCTGGCGCGGCTCGAAAACTTTAAACGCACCCTGGGGCTGATCGGCGGGCAAAATGCTCCACTCCGAGGTAACCGTGGAATGGCAAAAGATCAACAGATAAGCCCCGCTGCGCGACTTTTTCAGAAACAGATAAAAGGTTTCATCTTCTTCGTGGAAAACCAGTTCATCATCCACAGGATCGCTGCCCAGCACATGCCGAAACATTTTATAGGGCCGCAGGGCCTCATCCCGAATCGTATAGAAAAGCGTCTGGTTATCGTTGGCCCACTCTANNATGATGCACTTCTCAGTGCCATCGGGATCAACCGAATAAGCCAATTTTTTGTGATCCGGGCTGACTGCAAAGGCTCCGATGCGGCAAAAGTTGCGTCCCTCGGCCAGGAGATTTTGATCGAGCAAAATTTCCTCGGGAGCCTCCAGCGCCCCCTGTTTGCGGCAAAAATAAGGATATTGTTTTCCCGCCGCAGTGCGTTTGTAATAAAAATACTCACCATGCTGCTCCGGAACAGTTTCATCATCCTCTTGGATGCGGGCCTTCATCTCCGCATAGAGTTGCTCCTGCAAGGGCCGGGTATGCTGCATGATTTCGTCGAGGTAGTCATTCTCAGCTACTAAGTATTCGATGACGGCGGGGTCTTCGCGCTGGCGCATCCAATAATACTCATCGCTACGCGTCTGACCATGCTGGGTGATCTCATAAGGGCGTTTGGGGGCAATCGGGTGGCTGGGCATAGGATCTCCAAAGGGGTAGGATTTTCTTACGATTATATTCGATTTGCGCGGAATCAAAAATTTACCCTTGCACTTTGGTTAACTTGTTTACACCGGCTTGGCGATCAACACCGGGCGGTCTGCCCAATAGAGCAGCGGGTTGACCAATTGCCCCAGCACCCACCGCACCACCGGCAGGTGAGTTTCAGCCCCCAAAACAATCAAATCATAATCCCCTTCGGAAACTTCGCAACGCACTTGCTGATCAACCGGTTCATCGCGCAGGCGCAATCTCCCCTCGATATGCCAATCGGCCAAACGTTGGGCCGCTTGGCGCAGTTGATTCCCAAGAGAGCAATCGCTCCCCAAAATGTCAGATAGGTTTTGGCGCGCCTGAAGAGCGGCAAACATCGCCGGAGCAGAAGCCACCAGCGGCAGAATCGTTACATTGGCCTGCGCACGACTGGCCAGGCGAATGCACCAATTCAAGGCAGGTTCATCATTCAGCGGACTGTGCAACACCAACAGTATTCTACAAATCGGCCAACGCGGCTGGCGAGTAACCAACAAAGAAGTAGGCAGTTTTTGCACATACGGCTGCTCAGCGGGCTCCAATAAAAACTGTTTGATGAGCGGCGCATCTGGGCAACGAAAGATCAGCAGATCGGGCTGTTGCAACCGAACCGCCTCCGTAATTTGCTGAAGCGCCTCACCAGCCGCCTTTGATGGTACATTGCACGTGAATAGATCTCCTGACAGCAAGGCCGCAACGGATTGCACATAATTCTGGGTGATCTCTTCCCCCTTTGCGGTTGGGAACCAACTCAAAATTTTCATATGGGCTAAAGAATTTTGCGGCCAAAGTTCGTTAATTAGGCGCTCGATCTCTCGCGCATCTGCCCGGATCACACAAGTAGCCGGCCCTAAAGAAGCAATTACTGCTTTTCGGGCATCCAGGTCTTCGGGATGCGCCATCGCCACAGTCACTCGCTCACCATCGACCGCCACGGGTAAAGCCAGGTAACGGTGAGCCAGCTCCGAAGGCAGCAGGGTGGCTACGCGCGGGTTGGAGGTAATATGCCCCACGTGCAGCACATTGGATGTCAAATTACTCATTTGGCCTCGTCAAAATGGATTTTTCTACAAAATTGAGAGCGTGCCTCAACTTCCGCCAGTTTCAACGAAGCATAGGTACAAGCTTCGGTCATCAAAGTGCGAGCTTGCTCAATAGGCAAGGTTAACAAATCCTGACGGGTATAACCCTTTGATTTTAGGTAACTATTAATGAACTGCCGCTCCAATGGCGATTGCGGTGCTTTGACAGCATTTTGGGTGGGCGTTTCTAACATGCTACACCTCCAAAAAACTAGCGAGGAAATTCCTCTGAAACCGTCAGTTTTAGTATCGCAGATCAGAGTGACAAAGATTGTGATACCCCCATGATAAAGTTGTGACAATCCAAGTCAGTCGAAAGCAAACTTTCCCCAATGGGTGCAAACCAGGCCATCCGGACGAGTTTCGACAATCATCGGCATGGTGTGATCAATGTTCAACTCGCTGAGCGTATCCAAATCCAGATTTGTGATCACCAGCGGGAACATACAGCGATAAGTGCCCCCATGCCCCACCAAAAGGATATTCTCATCTCGATATTTTTGGATTAATCCATGGATGAAGGGGATAAACCGGCCCTGAATTTCCAGGTGACTCTCACCCCCAGGGATACGCGCCGCCCAATTGCCTGCTACCCATTGCCGAAACACCCCATCATAGATTTCCCAACTCCCGAAGTCTGATTTGCCTTCCAATTCGCCACAATCGAACTCCCGCAAAGCATCCGCAACCTCGACGGGGCAGTTAAGCCATTCTCCAAGGATTTGGGCGGTTTGGAAGGTGCGTTTGATGGGGCTGGTATAAATTTGAGCAAACGGAATCCCCTCTAAATCCCGGGCTAGTTGTTTGACTTGCTGGAGGCCGCGTGCCGTCAGGCCGTGTTTAAATCCCCGGTTGGAAAATTCACGCAACAAGTTGGCTTCACTTTCCCCATGGCGCACAAAGTAGATTTTCACCTCTCCCCTTCCAAAAATATAAGTGGGAACACCTCAACCAAAGCGTTTCTCGGCTCGTGCTTTTCTTTTTTGGGCTTCATTTTCTCGATCAAGCGGCGGCGCATTTGTTACCAGAGAATCCAGCAGTGTTTGAACAATTTTGGAAATATCTGCCACGGCGAGTTCAAAAGCGACTTCATTGGCTTTAGATGGTTTGGTAAACCCGCTGATTTTGCGCACAAATTGAAGCGAGGCTGCCTCAACTTCATCCTGGGTGGCAGGTGGAGCAAAATTATAGAGCTTTTGAATGTTTCTGCACATCGTTCAACTCGATTCTTCAGGCTGCGTCAACCCTCAGATGTTTACACAAACCCTGGAGGTCTGGATAGTCCGCTTTTACTTTGCAGCACCGTATCCCAACCCCGGCACTGTTTGAATATAAATTGGCTCGGAGGGATCGGGTTCGATTTTGGCGCGCAAACGGCGCACCAATTGGCGCAGCATATCGCGGTCAGCGCCACCTGCGCCCCAAACATGATCGATGATGGTGTCGAAGGTCAGCACTTGCCCAGCATTGACGAGCAAACACTCTAAAAGGCGGCTTTCTAAAGG
>DOTA01000309.1 GCA_003513015.1 Chloroflexota bacterium | reverse complement strand
GCGCGGCGTTGGGGGTCCAGTTCGGCTAAAACTTCATCAAGCAGCAGCACCGGCCAGTGGCCGGTTTTGGTTTTCATCCAGGCCACTTCGGCAATTTTGATCGCCAGCATAGCAGTACGGATTTGGCCGCGCGAGCCATAGGTGCCCAGGTCGATGCCATTGGCTAAAAAGCGCATTTCGTCACGGTGCGGGCCGAGGGTGGTCAGGCCGCGAGCGATCTCCTCGCTGCGTTTTTTCTCCAGGGCAACCCGAAAACCCGCCAGAATTTCAGATTTATCAATCCCCGTGCGGTTGATGGGGGCCTCCAGCAGCAGAGCAAATTGCCCGGGCTTTTGTGGAAAAGGATCATAAGCCGGGTGGTAGGCCAAGCGTAAAATTTCACTACTACGCGTCAGTTCACTGTGGGTCAGGGATGCCAGAGTTTCGATCTCGTGAATGGCGTGGATGCGCGCCTCGATGAGAATGGCTCCACTAAAGGTAATCTTTTCATCCCAGAAGGCCAGTTGAGATGGATCGCCGCCGCGCTCGGAGAGCATTTTTAGTAAAGCGTTGCGTTGGCTGAGCGCTTTGTTGTAAATAGATAGGGTTTCGGCATAGTGGGGAATGGTCTGCGAGAGCAGCAAATCCAGGTAACGGCGGCGCTCGGCGGGAGACCCTTCCACGACTTGCAACATTTGGGGCAAAAAAAGCACGGCGTTGAAATGCCCGATGACCTCTCCAATTTTGCGCTTGCTGCCATCGAGCAACACTTCTTTGCGCAAACGGGCNNCGGTAATCGGCGACAATGCGCCCCACAGCTAAAGGTTGTTTGCTGGCGATAAAGTTGACCAATTGCCGGTCATTGCTGGCATGAAACGATGTAAAAGTGGCCAGATAGTAAATGGCTTCGAGCAAGCTGGTCTTTCCCTGAGCGTTATCGCCTAACAACAAAGTCGCGCCCAGAGGCACATCCACATCCAGACGCGAAAAATTGCGAAAATCTGTCAGGGAAAGGTGGGTGAGGTGCATTAATCGGCGAGCGCCACCTGACCGGATTCTGTATCGGGCTGCCAGACTTGCTCAGCCCGATCGGTGAAGAGAACGCCGTTGAGATGGTCGATCTCGTGCTGGAAGATGCGCGCCAACCAGCCGTGGGCTTTGATTTTGGTAGGCTGGCCGCGGCGGGTGAGCGCTTTGACGGTGATAGATTCGCTGCGCTCTACATCACCGATCAAATTGGGGATCGAGAGGCACCCTTCGGTTCCGATGATGGTTTCCCGCGAGGGGCGGAGAATCTCCGGGTTCACCAGGGTATAAAGGCTTGGTTTTACGGTTTCGTCGTCTTCATCCCCAAATTCCACCACGATGACTTGCAAGGGCACATCCACCTGCGTGGCAGCCAGGCCAACGCCTGGGGCAACCCGCATAGTTTCGACCATATCATCGATCAGGGTTTGCAAGTCAGGGCCAAAATCGGTTACTTTACGAGCATTGCGCCGCAAAGTGGGGTGAGGAACCGTGATAATTTCTCGTAAAGCCATTATTCAAATAAACCTTCCAGTTGAAATGGGCTTTATTTTACCTGAAATCGCAGAAAATACGGGAGCGGCAGCTTGACCTTCATCAAGTTTTAACCTGACACGCATCTCAGAAATGCTAAAAACCTAGATCGAGGGGCGGCAAGGGAGGCAGCGGAGGCATGCGCTGATCTTTGGTTTCATCGTGGTAAATTTCCAACCAGGTCGCCATGCGGTCATGCTCTTGTTTGGTTTGATCTCGCTCCTGTTTGGCACGCAATTCCTCCATGCGGCGCGAAATATCCTGCTGTATCACCGATGGATCATGCACGCCATCGAAAGTGAGCGTTTCATTCCCCACGTTGATTTTTACATTGCCAACATTCAAGATCAACCCGAGGAAATTAGGGATTTCATGACTTAAACTCTGGATGTTTCTGACAGGTGCTGAGCGAAAAGACTCTTTGCCAAAAGGTTTCTTTTCCCGGTCAATGATTAGATCACCCGTAACCTTGTAAAGATCGTTGCGCCAATCTTCATATTCATACAACCACCAGGCCAAAAAGCCCACAGTCAGAAATATTGAAATGCCCAAAACATAAATCATCCATTGACTACCACTGACGAGCAAAACCGGCACGATCACCAAAATCACAAACAGGGAACCCCCAAAAAGGATATTCGGCAAGAGGGCTTCTTTGATAAAAACAGACCAATGCTTGCGATAGGTGTAATCACCGTTTTCCACGATCCGGGTTTTGAAGATGGTAAAACGCCCATATTTTGTGATTACGACCGGAGGAACCTTTTCCGGTTCTTCAGGTGGGATGGCATCCTTTTGGAGTTTCAAACGCTGACGAATGGTGCGCCGGATTTCGGATAATTGCTCGCGCTGCGAACGGCGCCGCGAGCGCAGAATGAACCCCTGAATCAGATCTTTCATGCGCTCCGGATGGTGCACATCGGTCATGTGTAGTTCGCTGTTAAAGGTGCGCACGATCAGATCGCCCACCTTAATCATGCGTTGAAAAAAACTACTCGTTTGAATATTTAACGATTGGATGGTACGCAAAGGTGTTTCTTGGCGGCTGCTGCCACGCAAAATGATGCGCTCGCGCCAGACCACGCGCACATTGGTTACAATGAAATAATCGTTACGCCATTCTAACCAGGCCCAAATACCAGCAACCAGCGCCAAACCCCCCAAGGAGCCTCCCAGAATTAAAACCAGGATTACCAACCAAGCCACAAGATCACTCAAAAGGATATGCACAGCCAGCAACACGGTGAGATCCAAAGATGCAAAGACCAACATAATTAAGATTTCGCCTACCAGACGAATCGGATGGCGGCGAGTAATCAGATTGATATGTTCACCCTCCCCCAGCCAGTCGATCTTCATTTTTCTGACAATCTCATAGGTGCTCAAAAAAGCATCCAGGTAAGGCACAATCTCCGGGTAGGTTGCTTTCAACCATTCAAAATCTTCAATATCCAAATAGTAAAGGTCAACATTCATCAGAGCCGTGGCACTGGCCGAACGCTGGCGCTTGAAATGTAAAGCATCGATGCCAAAAGAATCACCTACATCAAAAACTGCCAATTCAATCTCATTTTCGGCATCTTCATCCAGGCGAGTTACGCGCACCTTCCCCCCGGCAATGATGTACATATTGTCAGCTTCTCCACCCTCAGAAAATATAACCGCACCCGACAGGTACGTCTTGGGCTTCAAATGGGCAGCAACCTCTTCCAACGCAGGTCGATCCAGTTCAATGAAGATCTGAACGTCTTGCAGGACTTTCACGCGTTGATCAATTTCAGCAGCAGGTAACATGATCTGATTTTAGCATGATTTAGCCGCAAAGAGAGCAGCCTACCAGTACATCGCAACCGTGATAAAATGCCTCGCATTTTAATGCCTCGCATTTTGAAAAACAGGAGCAATCATCATGCCAATCCACTTTGGAACCGACGGCTGGCGCGCCGTTATCTCAGATACTTTTACCTTTCACAATTTACGCCTGGTGGCCCAGGCCATCGCCGATGCCGTTAAATCAGGCCATTGGAACAATAGCGAATGGGCCGATGAAATTGACGAGCGCAAAATTATCGTTGGTTTCGACACCCGTTTCCTCTCCGACCGTTACGCCCAGGATGTGGCCCGGGTTTTGGCGGCTAACGGTTTCACGGTGTTTCTCAGCCAGGCAGATTGCCCCACCCCGGCGATTTCGTATGCCGTGCATTACCACAAAGCCGCCGCAGGCATCGTAATCACCGCCTCGCATAATGCGCCCCGCTATAACGGCATCAAACTCAAAGCTGCCTATGGCGGTTCCGCCCTGCCCGAACAATCGCACCGGGTGGAGGTTTATCTCAATGACAACGAAGAACGCGGCCGCGGCCCCAACCTGATGGAGTGGGAAGTGGCCCGCGAGTTGAAATTGATCGAAAAATTCAACCCGCTCCCGGCTTATTACGAACACCTGCGCAAATTGATCGACTTCGATGCCATCGCCGAGAACCCGCCTCGCATCGTGGTTGATTCCATGCACGGCTCGGGGCGCGGCATCATCAAAGGGATTTTGCAAGGCACCGGCTGCGAGGTCACTGAAATCCGCGGCGAGATGAACCCCGGCTTTGGCGGTACCCACCCCGAACCCATCGGGCAGAACCTGGGTGCTTTGGCAGGCGCCATCAGCACCGGGATGGGCGGCCTGGGTTTAGCCACCGACGGCGACGCCGACCGCATCGGCGCCATGGATGANNTGGTGGAACAACGCGGCTGGAGCGGCCCGGTGGTGCGCACGGTTTCAACCACCCGCATGATCGACCGCCTGGCCGAGCGTTATGGCGTGCCGGTTTACGAAACGCCCGTGGGCTTCAACCACATCGCCGATTACATGCTCAAAGAAGATGTGCTCATCGGCGGCGAAGAATCGGGCGGCATTTCGTTCAAAGGCCACATNNACCACGGGCAAATCGCTGGGGACTTTGGTCAATGATCTGCTTAACGATGTCGGCCCGGCCTTTTACGAACGCCGCGACCTGCGCCTGAAGCACCCTGTGGCCAAAAAAGAGATGACCAACCGCCTCAAAAACGAAGCTCCCGCTGAAATCGGCGGTGTGGCCGTGGGCGAAGTGCAAACCGTGGATGGCGTCAAATACGTGATGGCTGAAGGCTCCTGGCTGCTGATTCGCCCTTCGGGAACCGAGCCGGTACTGCGCGTTTACGCCGAAGGCCGCACCTCAGAAATGGTCGAAGCTTTGCTTTGCTACGGCGAAGAAATCGCCAGCAGCATCACCTGATTTTTAAATCTCAAAAACTGCAACGCCAAGGCGCAGANNGTGTTTATCCGTGAAATCCGTGTCCAATATTCAAACGATCAGGCAGCTAGACTCTACTACTTCAAAACTGAGCTCAGTTTAACTCCCGAGGTGAACATGCCGCATCAAAAAATCCAAATGGCTGTCAAAAAACACATCGCCCTCGTCGCACATGACAACATGAAAGACGATCTGCTTGAATGGACCCAGCACAACCGTGATCTGCTCACGCG
>DOTA01000191.1 GCA_003513015.1 Chloroflexota bacterium | reverse complement strand
TTCCAAACTTTATCGAGCAACTGCGCCCGGCTGAAAACCTGACGAGGATGGCTGGCGAAAAAGTACAGGAGATCGAATTCTTTGGCTGTGAGTGGGATATTCTGACCTTTGAATATGACCGAGCGAGAAAGGGGATTGATGCTTAAATCCTGAAATTCTAGGGTGTTCCCACTGATTTGNNGAAGGGCTTGACCACATAATCGTCTGCACCCATCTCTAACCCGGCGATGCGGTCGAACTCATCCCGGCGGGCGGTCAACATGATAATCGGGGTATCACCCATCTCCCGCACCCAGCGGGTGATCTCAAAGCCATCCACCTTGGGCAGCATCAAATCCAGCACGATCAAGTCGGGCGGTGTAGTGCGGATCGTGTCGAGGGCCGCGAATCCGTCGGCGGCTTCGAGCACGCTGAACCCTTCGCGCTCCAAGTAGCGGCGCACGACTTCGCGGATGGTTTCTTCATCGTCAACGACTAAGATGGTTTGTGGAGGAATCATCATTTTCTTTGCCTGTGTAATTCATGGGGGTATCGCTTCAATTGTAGCAGACTCGGAATGCGATTGAATTACAAGCTAAAGTGTAGCCGCAAAAAATTACAGAAACCTTACGGAAAGGTGAAAAATTGATAACAGCCAAAATTGTTTAAGAATTGCGGTCACCTTTGGAAGGAAGATATGATAGAGTATGGATGGTTTGATCACCTCCCTTGCTACTTACTGACCTCTCTTCTATAATCTCTGCATGTCTGCTGACATTCCTCCCAAAATGCGTCTCAATCTACGAATATTGCCTATCTTGTGCGGATTGTTAGCAGTGCTCTATTTGCTGGATCCCTACCGAGGCTGGTCGGTGCTCTTAATCGTTTTAGGGGGCGTTTGGTTGATTAGCCGTTATTGGGCCAAAAAACTGGTTGAAGGACTTTCGATCCGCCGTGAAATGCGTTTCGGCTGGGCGCAAGTGGGCGACCGTCTGGAAGAACGTTTTACGCTGATCAACGCGGCGCGTTTACCCGCCTTGTGGGTTGAAGTCATCGATAGCACCAATTTGCCCGGTTACCAGGCAAATCAGGTGCGTTCAGTTTCAGCACTCGCAGAAACCCGTTGGCAAACTGCCGGGGTTTGTACTCACCGCGGCCTGTACACGCTTGGCCCTACCGCCATCCGCACCAGCGACCCCTTCGGTATCTATACCGTTACCATCCATGATTCCGCCTCGGCTACGTTGATGGTCATGCCGCCGGTGGTGCCGCTTCCACCGATTGAAGTTGCCGCGGGCGGCCGTGCCGGAGAAGGCTCGCCGCGCGTCAACGCCCCGGAACGCACCGTGAGTACCGCTAGCGTGCGCGAATATCTCCCCGGCGACAGCCTGCACTGGATTCACTGGCCCACCTCGGTCCGCCGTCAGGAACTTTTTGTGCGCGTTTTCGAAGGTTCTCCCGCCAGCGATTGGTGGATCATCCTCGACCTCGATAAAAATGTGCAAATTGGCAATGCCGAAGATTCCACCCAAGAGCATGGCATTATCCTCACCGCCTCCCTGGCCGATTTAGGCATGCGCACCGGCCATTCGGTGGGGCTGCTGACCCACGGCAGCGAACTTGTCTGGCTGCCGCCGCGTATGAGCGACGAGCATAATTGGGAAATTTTGCGTTCTCTAGCGCTCATCGAGCCGGGCGAACAACCCTTGGCCGAAGTGCTCGAAATGGCGCGCCCCACTTTAGGGCAAAACACCAGCCTGATTGTCATCACACCCTCCACGGATGGCCCCTGGATTTCCGCATTGCTGGGTTTGCAACGTCAGGGCATCATCCCCACCGTGATGCTCTTTGATCCAGAAACTTTTGGCGGAACGGGGAATTTACCTGCGTTGAAGGATTATCTGGCAGAACTAGGCATCACCCACGAGGTGATTTCTCGTCAACTCTTAGAGCGGCGCGAAGCCCATCCGGGCCAAAGCGGACATTGGGAGTGGCGCGTGACCCCCATGGGCCGCGCCCTCCCCAATCTCCAGCCCGAAGAGCTCTCCTGGCGTGAGTTACATCCCTAAACCTCATGTTGCCTGAACTGACCGTGCGTTTGATCCGTAAAATCGCCGTTCCCTCGGTGTTTATCTTTTGGCTGCTCGTAGGCGTCATCAGCAGTGTCACCTATGGCCTTTCGCTGCTGATCCGCGGCTTATCCTTTGATATTCTGTTTGGGCTGAGTTTCGTTGGTTTAGCGGTGAGTTGGTGGCTGGCGCGCACCCGCCTGAAAACCTGGTTGGCTGCGCCTATGTTGCTTTTCGCAGGTGTGGGCCTGATCTACCTTATCGTGGGGAAACTTTTTACCCCAATAGTCAATTTGGGGCACGCTTTATGGCAAATCGGCTGGATTTACTTGCAAGACCCCAAAAATCCTGTGGTTGATTTTACGGCGCTGCAACTCTCCCTTACGGAGTTTACCCAGCGAGTTAACTTGACTGGAGCGGAGTTAAACGACTGGCTAGGCTCCCTTTCAACTGCGACTCCTATTTTTCATGCTACGGCGGTTTTGCTTGTCTGGGGGTCGGCTGTTTGGCTGGTTTCCGTCTGGGCCGGTTGGGTGCAACGGCGCTATAAAAACGCCCTGCTGAGTATTTTGCCGGGCAGTATTCTGTTGATCGCGGCGCAAGGGTACACCTACGTTGAGCCGACCATTCTGATTCCTTTGTTGTTTTTCGCCCTGCTCTTAATGGCGCTCACCTGGCTGAATACCAACGAAACCCGCTGGAAATCCCATAAAATTGATTATCCGGATGATGTCCGCCTGGATTCGATTGTAGCGTTTGTGGGGATTGCCGTTTTCTTGGTGGTAGTAGCCTTCTTCTTGCCGCGCATATCCATTCGCCGGGTGGTTGAAATGGTGCGCCAGTTGACCAATCCGCAAATTGAACAGGCTGCCCCATTTATCGAATCGTTTGGCCTGCAGGTCAATCAACCCAGTGTTGGACGCTTCGGTTCCATGCTCGATGCCGGTTTGCCGCGTGATCATTTGGTTGGGGCCGGGCCGGAACTATCCGAACAAATTGTCATGTCGGTGCAAATCGGCGCGGGCTTGCCCCCCGGCGTTGAAGCGGATGATACCATCCCGCTTTATTGGCGCGGCTTGACCTACGATCTCTACAACGGTACGGGCTGGGATAGCAGCGATGTCACCTTGCATCATTACCGGGCCGATCAGCAGGTTGGCCTTTTTGTGCGCCCTGGTTATTGGATCATCGAGCAGGATGTCCGTTTCATCGATGAATCACCGCTATTGTTCGCTGCCGGCGACTTGATTAGTGTAGATGAAAACTATCAAGTGGCCTGGCGCTCCCAGCCCTGGCGCTCAGAGATCGAACAATTCCCTGGCGACTTTTTCGGCGCATCCACAGATGCCCTGACCTATCGAGCGCAATCGTTTGTGCCAGTGGTCGATGAAACCACGCTGCGCGCTAGCCCGCGCCTTTACCCCGATTGGGTTTTAGAAAATTATATTTTGGTGCCGTTCGGCGTACCACAGCGCGTCATCAACCTGACCAACCAGTTGATCGCAGGTGTCAGCAACCCATACGACCGCGCTCGCCTCATCGAGCAATATTTGCGCCAGTTTGACTATACCACCGACCTGCCTCCGCTGCCTCCGAACCGGGATTTGGTTGATTATTTCTTGTTCGATATTCGCAAAGGTTACTGCGATTATTTTGCTACCGCCATGGTGGTGATGGCCCGCGTCGCAGGCCTGCCGTCCCGGCTGGTAGTCGGGTATGCCCGCGGCACTTACGATGCTGCCAATAACCGTTATGTGGTCTCGGAGGCCAACGCCCATTCCTGGCCGGAAATTTATTTTTCTGGGATTGGCTGGGTGCCCTTTGAGCCGACTTCGGCTTTCCAAGAGATTGCCCGCTCAGAGTTTCCGCTGCAATTTCCGGGGGACGCGACTTATGTGATTGAGGCTGAATCCCTTATGGGAGGCTTGAAACCACTTTTTGGTTCCTGGCCGTTAACCTTTGGAGCCGCGGCCCTGGGGCTGATCTGGGGCTGGATGGTTTGGATCACCCTCGATGAGTGGCTGTTGAGACGCCTCGCCCCCGCCGGGATGGCAACCAGACTCTATAAACGCCTCTACCGCCACGGGCGGCGTTTAGGCGCTCCCGCCCGGAAGCAGGATACACCTCACGATTTTGCCAATGCCCTGCGGCGGCAGTTCGCCGCCATCTATGGCAAATCGATCCGCCATAAATCTGTTTTGCAAACCCGGCGCGACATTTTGGATCTCACAAACGTTTATACTCGCGCCCAATTCAGCGCTCAAGGTCTGCTGGATGAAGATAAAGCCCACATGTTGGCGGTTTGGCAGCGCTTGCGTCCCCGATTGCTGTGGGCGCGCGGCCCCTATTGGCTTAAGAAATTTCGAAAATAAACTTGGAGTGAATCATGGACAACGTACAGGCTTTTGCCGAAAGTGTGATTGAAAATGTGGAGCGGGTGATTATTGGCAAGCGCGAGGCGGTAGAGTTAGCCGTGATTGGGTTGCTAAGCCGCGGCCACCTGTTAATCGAGGATGTGCCTGGGGTGGGGAAGACCATGCTGGCGCGCAGTTTGGCAAAATCGGTGGGTTGTGATTTTAGTCGGATTCAGTTCACGCCCGATATGCTGCCCAGCGATGTAACCGGGGTGACCATTTATAACCAGGCCAGCCAGGGTTTTGAATATCGCCCCGGCCCGATTATTGCGCAAGTGGTTTTGGCGGATGAAATTAACCGGGCCACACCCAAAACGCAAGCCGCCTTGTTGGAAGCCATGGAAGAGCGCCAGGTTACGGTGGATGGCGTATCGCATATTTTGCCGGAACCTTTTATGGTGTTGGCAACCCAAAATCCCATCGAATATGAAGGCACTTTCCGGTTGCCGGAGGCCCAACTTGATCGCTTTTTGCTGCGAATTCGTTTGGGTTACCCCGCGACCAACAAAGAGATTGAAGTGTTGGACCGTCAGCAGTTTGGCCATCCGATTGGTGAGTTGCATGTTGTGGCCTCGGTCGAGGAGGTGCTCGCGGCACAGAAGGCTATCCAGGCCATTCATATGTCTGCGGAGATTAAAGCCTATATAGTCGAGATAACCAGCCGTACGCGAGAACACCTCGAGGTTTATTTGGGAGCCAGTCCGCGCGGCAGTCTGGCGCTTTATCGGGCCAGTCAGGCGCGGGCTGCCTTGCAGGGGCGTGATTATGTACTGCCGGATGATGTCAAAGCCCTGGCTGTACCCACCCTGGCACATCGCATTATTTTGGGGCCGGGGGCGCGCTTGAAAAATCTGACCGCCGAGAATGTGGTTCAGGCCGTTCTTGGTGATTTGCTAGCGCCGGGAGGCGATCCCAAAGCCAAATGACCCGCGATTTACGGAAATACGCCCGAAATACTAATATCCGCTTATTCGCCGGTTTTTTCTTGTTGCTTTTCATCGTGGGGGATGGGCTGATCTATCTGATTTATGGGCGGGAAGGGGCCATTTTGGGTTTGATCTGTCTTGTGGCTGGGCTGGCACCGTTAGTATTGATCGCTTTGCTACTCTTTGCGCTGGAATGGATCGTGAAACGCGCCAACGATCAATGAGAGCGTATGCCCCTTATCAGTTGCGGATAAAGTTAACATTGATTTATAATGTCTGTATCAAACAAATCATGAGGGAAACCATATGACAGTTTATGAAGATGAATTGGATCTTTACCCTTATATTCTGACGCTTCTAAAAAGTTGGAAGTTAATTTTTGCTATCGCCTTATTAGCCGGTATTGGCGCGTTGGTTTTTTCATTGTTGCAGCCTCGAATTTATAGCGCCACTGCCACGATCATTGGCACATATCAACGGCCTGTACTTACGCTGTCTCAAGATTTTTCGACAGTCAGCAGCGATGCAAACGTGGATAAAAAACACGATGCGTTTTTGTCGATTGCGAACAGTGATGCCATTGCCCAAACGGTATTCGAACAATATACTGAAGAACTACCCTCGGATATGCGCTTGAAGGATTTCAAGGAGCAAATCGAAATTACAGATGATGGCGACGCCATCTTGATTACAGCTTCCTTTGAAGATCCAGCGCTCTCGGCAGAAATTGCGAATACCTGGGCCAATGAAACGGTTTTGGCAATCAACACGATTTATAGTGGGTCTCAGCCGTTAGCCCCGATTCAAGCGCAAATAATCGAAGCAAAAACCAATTATGTCGCGGCTCAGGGAGCGCTCGAAACTTTCATTGAAGATAATCAAATTGCGGGATTAGAACGCAGTATCGCTGAATCCCAGCAAGTTTTGGATAATCTACAATCCATAAAACTGGAAATCGTTGATAAGTATTTGAACACCCAAGTAGGCCTCATTACACAGCAAGCGGATCAATACTTTAATACGCTCTCAGAACACTCCAAAGTGGTTTTTTCTTCTCAGGTTGATGAACAATTAAAGCTATTTTCGTATTATGCAGCGCGCAAAACCAATTTAGAAACGCTATTGGTGCAGGCTGAAGCTTTAAAAGAACAACTCTCTGGTGGGAATAGTTCTGTTGCCGGAAGCACTGCCGATGCCTTGGCTCTGTTTTTATTTCGCGCCCAAACATTTGGTTTTAATAGCAACGCAAGCACAATGAACACTGTGACCACCGCAAGTGAATCAAATACAGTGAGTGATCCTCTTACTGGAAGTAACTTGACTTTGGAAAACAACTTATCTTTAGCTGATAATCTGCCCCTCGATGTCACCCTTGGGGAGCTTGCTGCTCTTCAGGATACCTCCACAAATTACGTTTCTGATATCAATACTGTGATTGGACAGATCGAATCGGAGTTAGTAAAAACGGATGATAAACTTCAAGAACTTTCTCGGTTTTTGGTCTCCGGCGGAGATTACCAATACTTTGAATCGCCTGATTCTGAAAACCCTCTCTTCGTGGCTGGCATGGAGAGTTTGAATAAGCTTGTAGAGATGGATTTGCCTGCAACGCTCATCCCAGATGATACTGGAACGGCTCTGGATAACCAAATGGCAGAATCATCCGCTGAACTTCAAACACTGCAAGCCCAACTTGAAAGCGAAACCTCTGCCCAAAGGCAGTTAACCAATGAGCGCGATTTAGCTGAAAGAGCCTATCAGGCCCTATTGGTTAAAGAAACCGAAATCACAGCTGGTTCTCAATCCAGCAGCGAAGTTGCCTTAGCTAGTTCAGCAATTGTGCCTACCACGCCTGATTCGCGCGGAACGATCGTTAATACGGTGTTGGCAGCGGTAGTCGGTGGAATGTTAGCAGTTGCTTGGGTATTTGTTTCTAGTTGGTGGCAAAGCCAATCCGAAAATCGATCGGGTGCTGAAACCGCCTGAACCGCAAATTTGACCAAACGTGTGAAAAACGAACTCACTACCATTCAAATTGATCAATGGATCATTCGATACCGTTCACCGGATGGGGCTGGGCCTCATCCGGTGATTTGGTTATTGCATGGATGGACAGGGGATGAAGCCTCTATGTGGGTTTTTGCCGCTCGTTTGCCAGATCATTACTTGCTGCTGGCACCTCGGGGATTATACACAACCCCGCGCGGGGGTTTTGGGTGGCATCCGCTAAAAGAGGGCAAAATCTGGCCCCAGGTGGATGATTTTCTCCCCGCCATCGAACAACTCAATGCATTGATGGAAAATTGGCCTGCCCAGGCACCCGCCGCAGATTTCTCGCGTTTTCGCTTAGCAGGATTCAGCCAGGGAGGCGCTCTGGCCTATGCGTATACGCTTTTACACGCTCAACGTGTGATTGCGCTGGCCGCTTTGGCCAGTTTTCTCCCCGATGGCGCTGCGGTGTATTTGCAANNGTGCCGGTGGCGCGCGCCCGCCAGGCGGTTCAACTGCTCGATCAGGCTGATGCAGAAGTGAATTATTGTGAATCAGATGTTGGGCACAAACTCAGCGCGGATTGTTTTAAGGGGATGGAAGTTTTCTTCCGGAATTGATCTAAAATCTCAATCTTTGAGCAAATTAGTGGAGGATTCTTCATCTTCCACTATTGGAGCATTCAATTCTTCGAGATTCAGCGGGGGCAATTCTTCCAGCGAAGCCAAACCAAAGTGCCCTAAAAACTCAGGCGTGGTGCTATACAAAATTGGACGCCCTGGGCCTTCTGCGCGCCCCACTTCCTGAATTAACCCTTTATGGAGCAGGTTTTTCATCACGCCATCACTATTGACCCCGCGGATGGCATCCACCTGAGGGCGGGTCACGGGCTGCTGGTAAGCGATGATCGCCAGTGCCTCCAGGGCTGCGCTGCTCAGCCGGCTGGTAGCCTCTAAGCCGAGAAATGTCTCAATGGCTTCAGCCGCCTCTGGGGCAGAGGTCAGTTGGACGCGGCCGCCAAAACGCTGCAAACGGATGCCGCGATTTTGGTAGTTTTGTTCCAATTCTTCGAGGGCGCTCTCGACCACGCGGTTGGTGACCCCGAGCGTAGTCGCTAACTGCCCGATGTTAACAGCGCCAGGCGCAACAAAGAGCAGCGCTTCAATCTGCGCATTAAGCGAAATTTCATTTTTTAGGGTGGTTTGGTCTAAGTCGCTCATGCTATAATCGGGGCTTGGGTTTATTATGGCCGAAAAGCGATTATACCATTCGTTTTTTATTGTTCTAATGTTACTGGCACTCTTCTTGAGCGCTTGTACAGCCACGCCTACGCCTGAAAGCAAGATCAATGTGCGTATTCTGGTTGACGGGAATGAGCAGGTATTTGGCGTTTCCCCGGGAAGCACCGTTCAGGAAACCCTGGATGCCGCCGGAATAACCTTGGGCGAGTTAGATCGTGTGGATCCGGTGTCATATACGGTGTTGGCCGACCAAACTCTGATTACTGTGATCCGCGTGCGCGAAGAATTCGAAGTTGAACAGGTTGTGATTCCATTTGAGCAGCAAAACCAGCCCAGTGAGTTTCTTTCAGAGGGGGAGCAGCAACCCCTCCAATTAGGTGAAAACGGCCTTCAAGAAATAACCTACCGCCGCATTTACGAAAACGATATCGAAATCTCAAAAAATCCGATTAAGGTGGTTACGCTGAAGGAACCTTCTCCGCAGATTATGCTGGTGGGGGTGAAGGCCGTTTTTACGCCCCTGGCTTTGCCCGGCCGCCTGGTTTATCTTTCAGATGGCAACGCCTGGATGTTGGAAAGCAGCACCGCCAACCGCATTCCGGTGGTTACCACAGGCGATTTGGATGGCAGGATTTTCCAACTTTCGGATGATGGCGAGTGGCTCCTCTTCACCCGCGCTTCCGAAGAAGAAGATGTAATCAACACCCTTTGGGCCATCAACATTGATGATCCTACTTTAGAAATTGATCTGAATGTTCAAAATATTATCCACTTTGCCGATTGGGTGCCGGCAACTGAGCTTCAAGTGGCTTTTTCAACCGTTGAATCTCGTCAGGCTGCCCCAGGCTGGCAAGCGAATAATGATCTGCGCTGGCGCGATTTTAGTTTGAATGCCTGGGTTTCCAGTCTCAAAACGATTGTTGATACCAATTCCGGTGGGATTTATGGCTGGTGGGGCGTGAATTACGCCTATGGTTTGGCACCCGTTGACATTGCTTACGCTGGCCCGGATCAGGTGGGTCTCGTTAACCAAGAAATAATCACCCCCACAGTACTTTTGGAGATTACGCCCTTTCAAACGCGCGGCGATTGGGCCTGGGTTCCGGGGGTGAGTTGGGCACCCGATGGTCAGGTAATTTTTACGGTCGATCATGCCCCTCCCTCGGGCGTGGAATCATCCGAAGAATCGCCCAATTTTGATTTAATGGCGATCCCTCTCAAGGCCGGGAATCCCTTGCGCTTGGTGCAAGATGTGGGCATGTTTGCCTATCCGCTGCCCTCCCCCATTCTGATCAAATCATCCGGCGAGCGTTCGTATCAGGTAGCCTATTTGCAGGCCATTATTCCCACGCAAAGCGAGAGCAGCCGTTATCGGCTGGTGGTTTTGGATCGAGATGGCTCAAACCGTCACGCAATTTTTCCGCCGCCTGAGGCGGCCGGGCTGGACCCTCAAAGTGACTGGGGGGCTTGGGCGCCCGCGCCATTGCCCGGCATGAACAGCCTTGCGCTGGCGGTGTTGTATCAGGGCAATATTTGGTTGGTTGATTCACTCAGCGCAGAAGCCTGGCAAATCACAGGCGATGGGCGCATCAACCGTTTGGCTTGGAAGTAATTATTGGTATTGAAATCACTGGTTTCGAAAAAAGGAGTTGTTATGCGAATTTTAGTAACGGGTGCGGCCGGGTTTTTAGGCTCGCATTTATGTGACCGTTTGTTGGCTGAAGGCCACGAAGTGATTGGAATGGATAATTTCATCACTGGCAACCCCCAAAACCTGGCCCATTTGGCCGGGAATGAGCGTTTTTCGTTCATCCGCCATGATGTTTCGAATTTTATCTTTGTGCCCGGCAAGTTGGATGGGGTTTTTCACTTTGCCTCACCGGCCAGCCCTAACCCCAATTCACCTTATGGGTATGTAAATCTGCCCATTCAGACGATGAAAGCCGGGGCCTTGGGAACGCATAACACCCTGGGGGTTGCCCGCGCCCATGATGCGCGTTTCTTGCTGGCCTCCACCAGTGAAATTTACGGCGATCCTTTGGAACACCCCCAAACCGAATCCTATTGGGGCCACGTGGATCCCAATGGGCCGCGTTCGGTCTATGACGAAGCCAAGCGTTTCGCCGAAGCGCTGACCATGGCCTATCACCGTTTTCATTGCATCAACACCAGCATCGTGCGTATTTTCAACACTTATGGCCCGCGCATGCGCGTGGATGATGGGCGGGTGGTGCCGAATTTTCTCAAACAGGCCCTTTGTGGCGAATCTTTGACGATTTATGGCGATGGGGAGCAAACCCGCAGCTTCTGTTACGTGAGTGATTTGATTGATGGCATCTACCGTCTGTTTATGTCGGGCGAGCACGATCCCGTTAACATTGGCAATCCGGTTGAAACCAACATTTTGGAATTTGCCCAAATGATCAATGCCTTGACCCAAAATGCAACCGAGATGACCTTCCATCCCCAGCAACGCGGCGAAGGTGACCCCCAACGCCGCCGCCCCGATATTACACGGGCGCAGAGCATTTTGGGTTGGGAGCCGCATGTCAGCCTGGAAGAAGGCTTGCAGAAGACGATTCCGTACTTTATCACGCAACTGGGATTAGCATGACCTTGACAAGTATTTGGCGCGATCCGCGCGAGCGCACGCGTTTTCTGAAATTTGCGGTGGTCGGCACCATTGGGGCTGTGGTTGACTTTGGGATCGCCAATCTGCTGATCTATGTTTTTGATGTGAATCTGGTTTTAGCAGGCACTATCTCTTTCATCTGCGCCATTCTCAGCAACTTCACCTGGAATCGTTTGTGGACTTACCCAGATTCGCGCTCCAAAAATTTGGTGACGCAATTTATCCAGTTCGTGGTGATTAGCGTTATGGGTTTGGCAATCCGGGTGCCGATTTTGAAATTTGGCGAACCGTTGCTACAGCGCCTGTTCGAGGGTTTGCCTTTCCAAATTCCAGTTTTCACGCCAGATTTTTTGGCGAAAAACTTCACCCTGGCGATTGCCGTGATCATCGTCATGTTCTGGAACTTCTTCGTCAACCGTTATTGGACTTACAACGACGTGGAATAGGTAACTATTGTCTAGCTGAGCTTCACAACTCGTACACAATATTTTCTCTCGATGTATCTTGCAATCGCAAAGCACTGGCAGACTTCAAAAATCTGCCAGTGCCATTTAATTCCAGGATCAAACTTGACACCGTCAAGATAGTATCGTATGATCTGGACAGTGTCAAGTTTCACCCCTGAAAATCTCATGACCCTTACCCCCTACCACCACGGCGATCTCAAAAACGCCCTCATCCAGGCCGGGATCGAAATTCTCTCGCAAGAAGGCCTTCAGGCCCTCAGCCTGCGCCGGGTAGCCCGGCGCGCCGGGGTCAGTCATTCCGCACCTTACGCCCACTTTGCCGATAAACAAGCCCTGATCGCCGCCATTTCCACTGAAGGATTCCGCCAACTTTACGATCAACTGGCCGCGGCTGTCCAGCAATCTCAGGGTGATCCCCTCCAGCAGCTTGTGCAGGCCACCAGGGTTTATTGTGATTTTGCCCTCGCGGATAGCGCTCATTTCAAAATCATGTTTTCCGGCGTGCTCGAAATGGAAGACGATTACCCCGATTTCGTTGACATCTCGTTGAAAAACTTCAATCTGGTCATTGAAATTGTTGAAAATTGCCAACAAGCCGGGATTCTCAAACCGGGCCCGGCTGAGGAATTGGCGGTCACAGTTTGGGGCCTGGTACACGGCGTGGTTTCGTTGATGATCGAGGGACAGGTATCCGAAACGATTCTTACCCGGCTTGGCCCCCAAAAAATGCTTGTGAGCGCCTTAAATCAAATCACAATCATCGAAATCGACCCCCAAATTCTGGATTAACCATGCCGCGCAACGCATCCTCTCCCCAACTTCTATTGCATGCGGATAAAAGCACGCTCAATCCAATCTTACAGCCTGGGGATTTTGCTGAACTGACGATCACCGCCACCCTTGACGGAACCACCCAAAAATCCAGCCTGGATTTCGTGGTGCGCCCGTTTTACCGGGAGTATCACCAAACCCTGACGATGAAACTCTTCCTCGGATAGAAAAACTATCCCCGTTGGCATTTAAAATGGCCTGTTCCAACCTCATTGGGATTCGCTGTTGGTATGATTTGTCATTCTGAGCCGTAGGCGAAGAATCTAGCGAAGCGATAATATTTACNNGCTTAGGCTAAATGCTTTGGCTATTGGCCTCAGCATGCTATTTTCACTCAATGATTTACCATCAGTCAATTTTAGCTACTACCTGTTTTTGAAACGATGTAAAATATTGCAGGGAGTGATCTTTCGATATGGCAAAAATCATCGTAGTGGGCAGCCTGAATATGGATTTGGTCGCGCACACCCCGCGTATCCCCACTCCGGGAGAGACGGTGTTGGGCAGCGATTTTGGCACTTTCTCGGGCGGCAAGGGAGCCAACCAGGCGGTGGCCGCAGCCCGCCAGGGAGCCGAGGTAGCTTTCATTGGCCGGGTGGGGAGCGATGCTTTCGGCCAGCAGTTGCTCGCCGGGCTGCAAGCTGAAGGGATCGATACCCGTCACATCGGGCGAGACGAAAACGCCCCCAGTGGTGTGGCGCTGATTACCCTGGATGCCAATGGACAAAATACTATTTTGGTAGCTTCTGGCGCGAATCTTTTGCTTAAGCCCGCTCACCTCCGGGCGGCCGAAGGTGTTTTTGTAGGCGCGGACATACTTTTGCTTCAATTGGAAATCCCGCTGGAAACCGTGATGGCCGCGGCGCAACAGGCCAAAACCCACGGCTTGAAAGTGATTCTGAACCCCGCTCCGGCTCAGTCCTTGCCGGAAGATTTGCTCTCTCTGGTGGATGTGTTGATCCCCAATGAGAGCGAAACCGCCCTGCTGACCGGCCTCCCGGTGGATACCGTTGCTCGAGTGGAAGCTGCCGCCCAGAAATTATTGGAACACGGCGCAGGCTGTGTAATCATAACCCTCGGGGAGCGCGGCGCCCTTCTGGTTTCCGCAGGGCAGCCCGCGGCCCCAATCCCCAGTTTCGCGGTAAAGGTGGTGGATACCACCGCAGCCGGGGATTCCTTTGTAGGCGCATTGGCTGTTGCTCTGGCAAGCGGATCATCCCTGATGGTCGCGGTCCAACGCGGCTGTGTGGCCGGAGCGTTGGCTGCCACGCGTTTAGGCGCGCAACCATCCCTCCCTACGAAGGCTGAAGTCGATTACTTCTTGTTACTGCACGCTCCGCAATTAGAGTAATCCATCCGTTTCCCTGTGGAATGTCACCGAAAATAGCCACCCTAAACGTTAAATGGTTCTCTGCGTCGGGAGTTGCAACTATGCTGGATTAATCTGATGACTGATTGATGGCAAAAATCGGTCACTTATCGGATGAATTAATGTTTCTTTTGTGCTATCAAATGGGAGCGAATGCACCACCTGTGATAGCATTTGAACTTCCTTTGGACTTTGGGGTAAAGATTTTATAATCAATGTACTGCCAGGTGCATTTTATCTGCCAGTTTTAATCCATCGTCGTTAGGAGATTCCCGTTGAAACTAACCATGCGTCCCTACCAAAATGAAGCCGATTACTGGCGTATCCGCAACTTTTTGCGAGAAATTTTCTTGCATAACGAACTCGATCTGAATAGTCATGTGGCGCTGCTGGATCATTGGCGCTGGCATTACATTCTGACCTGCCAGGAAACCGGCCCGGTCGATCAGGTCACCAGCCTCTGGGAAACGGAATCCGGCCAAATTGGGGCGGTGTTGCACCCCATTTGTCACGACGAAATCCATCTGCACATCCATCCCCAGTTTCGCAGTCCCACGCTTGAAGATGAAATCATCGCTTATGCCGAGGAACATCACTCTGATTGGTACAGGGACGGGCAGCGCATCCTGTATGTGCTGGCTTTTGCAGATGATCCCCAGCGTCAGGAAATTCTATCTCAGCGGGGATTTGTACAACGAGCAGCTCGGGATTACCATTGGTGGCGAGATTTGAATGCGCCCTTCCCGGTTGCTCCCGTTACCCCCGGGTATCTCATCCGCTCCATGGGCGCGGAAGATGAACTTCCGGCCCGCAGTTGGGCCTCCTGGCGCGCCTTTCACGCCGAAGAACCAGATGAAAACTATGATGGCGATTATTCTTGGTATCACAACCTGCAAGCGGCTCCCCTTTATCGCCGCGATTTAGATATTGTGGCGGCCACCCCAGAGGGTGAGATCGCCGCCTTTTGCACGATTTCCTATGACGATTACACCCGCAGCGCCGTAATTGTGCTGGAGGGAACGGCTGCCGAACATCTGAACCGCAACCTGGGAGAAGCCCTGGTCATTGAAGGTATGCGGCGGCTCGAACACCTGGGCTGCACCTGCCTCTTTGCACTGGGTAGCGCCTACGAGGAACCCAGTAATGCCATATACCGCTCCGTGATGCAGGGCTGCCGGGTGGCGCATCCCTGGACTAAAATTTGGGTACCGGATGAAGGATAAACGATGGTGAAACTAACCAGGCATCCCTACCAAAACGAAGCAGATTACTGGCGCATCCGCAACTTTTTGCGGGATGTTTTTCTGCTCAACGGTCGGCTTGAGCACAGCTGGAACGTAGCCCGCCTCGATTATTGGCGCTGGCATTTTGTCGCAAACTGCGGATTTGGGGGATCGGTCGATAATGCGACCATGCTCTGGGAAAGTGATCATGGTGAACTCATAGCCGTATTGACCAATTTTGGCGGCGGAGAGTTGCGCCTCCATGTGCATCCCCGTTTCCGCAATGCTGAGTTGGAAGGGGATATGCTAGCATGCGCTGAGGAACTTTACGCAGAAATGATCAACGATGGCAGGCGTTTCCTGATATTGCCCATTTTCTCGGATGATTTCCTGCGCCAGGAAATTGCAGTCCGCTGCGGGTTCGAGAAACGACCGGGCTGGAATCATCACTACCAGCGCGATCTGGAGGCACCTTTGCCGGATATGGCTGTGCCTTCTGGGTACACGATCCGCTCAATGGGCACAGAAAACGAGCATCCGGCCCGCAGTTGGGCCTCCTGGCGCGCTTTCCACGCTGACGAGCCCGATGAAAACTATGATGGCGACTATTCCTGGTATCGCAACATCCAATCGGCCCCGCTTTACCGCCGCGATCTGGATGTGGTGGCTGCCGCTCCCGATGGCAGCCTCGCTTCCTTTTGCACGATCTACTACGATGACTACACTCGCAGCGCGGTCACAGTGCTGGTCGGAACGGCTGCCGAACATTGGCGGCGCGGCTTGGGTAAAGCCGTGGTTATCGAGGGGATGCGGCGGCTAAAACAACTGGGCTGTACTCGAGTCTTCGCCACCGCTGCCGAAGAACCAGCCGATGCCCTGTACTGCTCAGTGATGCAGACTCATCTCGTTACAGATACCTGGGTCAAGATCTGGAACCGTAATCGAACCTGATGAGGCATTCAAAGAAAAAGGAGCTTGGCTAATGTTTACATTCCGTAAATATCAACCCGCTGAAGACTATCAAAGCGTCAGTAATTTTCTCATCCGGCATTATCAGCCAAACAACCGGGATGGTAATTGGGTGGAACCAGTCTGGGAATACATGCACAGCCATCCTTATTTGGATAGCACATCCCTGGGCAAGATCGGGATTTGGGAAGTTTCAGGGGAGATTGTAGCCGTGACCCATTATGAAGGGCGTTTAGGTGAGGCGTTCTTTCAGTTTCACCCGAACTATCGGCATTTGCGCGCCGATATGCTGGATTATGCCGAAGAAAATTTTTGTAACTGCAGCCCACAAGATGGGCGAAAATACCTGTGCGCTTTTGTTAATGACAACGATGCGGAATTTCAGGCGCTCGTACAAGCGCGCGGTTACGAAAAAAAGACAGATTGGAACCGCCCGTTAGCAAAGTTTGCCATCCCCGACCCCTTCCCGGCCATTTCGTTGCTCGCAGGCTTTCGCCTGACCAGTCTGGCGGAGGAGTGCGATTGGGCCAAAGTCCACCGCGTAATCTGGCGCGGATTCAATCACGAGGGAGCGCCACCCGCGGGCGATGCTGAACTTGAATCCCGCCGTAAGATGTTCGAGACTCCTAAAGCACGCCGCGATCTCAAAATCGCCGTGGTTGCTCCGGATGGCAATTTTGTCTCCTTTTGTGGCATGTTTTACGAGTCGGCGAATGGTTATGCCTACGTTGAACCCGTTNNGCACACGGCCTTTGTTGGCTCAGACCAGGAGTTTTATCTCTCTTTTGGGTTTGAAGTGATCTATAACAGCGCAGGTTGGCAGAAATATTTTGAGTAGGGCAAACGCCTCGGGAACGGGAACACCCCCGAATTTCAGGGGGTAGGCAAGATGCCGAGTTCCGCGAGAATCCCCTCTGTTATTTCTCGGCTGATTTTCCCCAAACTTTCTTCAGAGCCTTCGTCATCAATATTTGTGGCGAAGTAATAGACGTTGCTGTTTTTCTCCACATAGCCTACAAACCAACCTACATCCGGGTCAACGCTGCTGGCCCAGCCTGTTTTTCCGCTGAGACGGTAGGCGGGGGTTTCTTCCAGGAGGATGATATCTTTAACGGTTTGCATGGTGCTTTGCGAAAAGGGCAAATCTTCTTCGTATAGCCGTCGCAAAAATTCGATTTGCTCGGCCTGCGAGATGCGCAAGTTGCCTTCCAGCCAGAAGGGGTCTGGCCCGGAGATGTCTCGGTTGCCGTAGCCCACCAGGTCGATGTAATGCTGCATTCTCTCGGGGTCGATGCGGTGGGCGAGTTCCTGGTAAAACCAGACGACCGAGTTTTGCATGGCGGTGCGCAGGTTGTGATCCTGATTCCAGGCGGCGATGCCGCGCTCAACACCATCCCAGGGGATGATTTCATTTTCGTCGGCGATCACGCCGGTTTCCAGGGCGATTTGAGCGTTCAGGAGTTTGAAGGTGGAAGCCGGGATGAAGCGTTGTTCACAGCGCTGATCCGGGCAGTAGCGGATGAATTCAGCCTTGTCCGCATCGAATAAGAGAAAAGCGCCTTTGACATTGCGCTCCTGGAAATATCGGCTGAAATCG
The DNA here is from genome assembly GCA_003513015.1 of Chloroflexota bacterium. Taxonomy (GTDB): domain Bacteria; phylum Chloroflexota; class Anaerolineae; order Anaerolineales; family UBA11858; genus UBA11858. The sequence continues at coordinate 2,278 of DOTA01000191.1, read as the reverse complement.
GGTGCGGGAGTGGCTGGCGCGGCACATCCGCTGATGAATGTGAGATCGAACAGCAGAATGAGTGTAATTCGCGCGCATTGGTTCATCGGGTCACCGCAGCCCTAATTTTTGGCCNNCATGGCAAAATTGATCTCCGGTTTTTGCGTAGGATTCTCCCAACTGCCGGAACGTTGGGCGGCTGCCACCTTTTCGAGACCAAACTCTGTCATCAGGCCCTCCCGGATGAGTTGTTCAACCCGCTTTTTATTCACCAGCGACCATTTGCTCTCAGCTTTTCTGGGCGTGAACTTCCGGACGTATTTCTCGTCGTCGATTTTTTTGATCAGGCTGTCCACCCAGCCAAAGCACAATGCTTCGTCCAGCGCATCCCCGTAAGCCAGGGAGGGGATGCCGCTCTCTTTTTTGTAAAAGATCAACCAGATTTCGCTCTCTTGCGCATGATTTTCCGCTAACCATGCTCTCCAGGCTGCCCGAGTTTCAATTTCGATTGTTTTCACGTGTAGATTACCACCGTTCCGTTTTTAAATCTCTTTTTCGGCTTGTGCAATCAACCATTTTTCCAGCTCTGGGATGTTTTCGCTGAGGCGCGCCGCGGCCACGATGGGCAGCCAGCGCTGATAGTCCGCTTCTCCACCGGGGCGGAGCGCAAAATAGCGCCGAAGATATTTCGCGTGAAAGCTGCGCAGGGCGATATTCAGCAAGGGATTGTTCAACTGGTTTTCATTCACGGCTCCCAGGATGATGATCGAAGTTCGAGCCAGATCGGCCAAGGGGTTTCCTACCGAAGCATCGATCCAATCGATGATGATTTCTTCTTTCTCTGCCACCAGGATGTTGGCGGGATGAAAATCGCCGTGGCACAGGCGATCGCCCTCCGGCATGTTTTCAAGTTTCGCCAGGGTTTTAGCTCGCAAGCTGGGCGTGAGCGCTTCAGCGCGGTTGATTTTATGGGTCAGTTTTTGGCGCAGATTGGGAATTCCCAGCTTTGCGGTGTTGGCATGCATTTCGGCGTGAAGTTCGGCCATGCGCCGAGCAAACCTGGGCAGTAACCAGGGTTTCTTCGCCATCACCGCCAGCATGGCAACGCCTTCCACGCGTTGGTAGGTCAAACCGGTGCGCCCGTTGATCTGGATGATTTCGCCCGCGGCCGGAACCGGCAAACCGCTCGCTTCGATCGCTTTGGCAATCCGCAACTCGTATTGGATGTCTTCAAACGGAAACCAATCAAAGAAGAGTTTCAAGATTTGCCCATTACCCCAGGCATAAATTTCAGCGGTGCGGCCTAATGCAATGGGCTTGCCCAAAGATGTGTTCATTTGCTGTGCTCTCACAATATCACCATACAGGTTCGGTCTGTGACAAAATTTTATCACCGATAGCCGCAATGATTTGGACCTATCATTCGGATCGTTCTGATTGGAGTAGAATAGCGTTACACCATTCATCTCGTTGAAATTGAAACGTTGAAGGATGGCCGCCCGCCAAACACATAAAAAGCCTCCGGATTCTGGAATTCACGCCTGATACCGGTATAAAAAACTGGGGAGGCCGCCCTGAAAGGAAACCTAACATGCCCGAATCATACTTTTTTGCCCAAGACATAGAATCTCTCGTCAAAGAAATTTCCCCCGATACCATAGTCAGCCGTACCTACTTTGAGGCTGAGAAAATGAAAGCCATCTTGTTTGGCTTTGCCTCCGGCCAAGAACTCTCGGAACATACCGCCGCTCGGCCAGCCATTCTGCATTTTTTGGCGGGTGAAGCCGAATTAACCTTGGGCGAAGATACAAAATCTGTCCAACCCGGTTCGTGGACTTACATGCAGCCCCATTTGGCCCACAGCATCGTGGCCAAGAGTACGGTCATCATGTTGTTATATCTATTATGAGCGGAGGCTCAACGGCGGGCTTTGATGGATTTCCTTGCGGGCCGCGCTGCAAGAACAGGCTGCAAAGTTGCGAGACGAAGAGCGTTTGCTGCCCGGTCCACACCACGGTTTCGATGATTTCATCTATAGGTANNGGCAACAAATGAGTGTTCCCTCTCAGGTTTATAATTGCGGATCTGTTTACGATTTAGCATGGTTTCGATAACGGGGTTAGAATTCAAAATAGGTGTTTCATCTTTGAAAAGGTTGAATCACAGGATTTGAAAATTCGATAATTTTTGATACATGTGCGCTAAACTAATCGACAATGCCTGCAGAGCTCCCTATAACTGCCAAAGCGAGTTTAACGATGCAAGTTAAAAAACAGGCTGGTGGAAATTTCCACCAGCC
>DOTA01000349.1 GCA_003513015.1 Chloroflexota bacterium | reverse complement strand
CTATGAGATCAAAGAGATGCTGGGCCACCGGCATATCGAGTCCAGCCGCAAATACCTTTACATCCATACCGAGCTGATGCGCGAGGTGATCCTGGATGAGCCGCTTTGAAAGCTTTCTGTCCGGCCAATTTGAAGACTATATCGCCTACCGGCAGAATCTGGGCTATGACACCAAAAGCCTGCTCTGGGTNNCTGCTGTCCACCACCCGCATGTTCTTTGACTACCTGGTGCGCAAAGACGTCTGCCAGGGCAATCCCCTAAAGGACATCCCCTTGCTTGCCGAGGAGCGCTTCATTCCCTTTATCTTCTCACCGGCGCAGATCGAGCAGTTGCTGGCAGCCGTCTGCCGCAGCCTGCGCCGGGAGCCCATCTATTTTGTCAAGGAGCTGGGCATCTATCTGGCGATTTTGCTTCTGGCCCGCTGTGGTATGCGTATCTACGAACCCTTGCGGTTGAAGCGGCATCACTTCCGTGCCGACGACAACACTCTTTACATCGAGAAGACCAAGTTCAAAAAAGACCGCCTCATCCCCATCCCCGGGGCGGTGAGCATCGAGATCACCAATTATCTGGCCGTGCGCCAAAGTCTGTGGAGAGCCGATGCCAACCCTTACCTGCTGGCGGCCAGCCCCAAAAAACCCTTCTACGATTATCTCATCCGCCCCCGGTTCCACCAAGCCGTGGGCGATATTGGCCTTAAGTGTCCCAGACAAACCATCGGCACCACCAACATCGGCTCCCCCACGCCCCACAGCCTCAGGCACAGCTTTGCGGTCAACACCTTAAAACGCATCACCGAAACCGGCCGATCCCCGCAGCACGCTCTGCCGGTGCTGGCCGCCTACCTGGGCCACTGCGAATACAAACACACCACCAAATATCTGAAGCTCCTGGACGCCAACCACCGGCATAACCTGGTAGCCTTCATCCAGACGCAAGCCCATCGCCCATGAAACTGTCAACCTGCCTCAATCAGTTCTTTGTCCACTATCTGCCCCGGATCAAGGGCTGCAGCCAAACGACCATCCACTCCTACCGCGACACCTACCGGCTGCTGTTGCCCTTTGCCGCCGACTATCGGCACATCCAGATCAGCTCCCTGCGCCTCGAACACCTTACGGTGGAGCTGATTATCGCCTTCCTCAATCACCTGGAGGAGACCCGCAAAAACACCGCCCGCACCCGCAACCTGCGGCTGGTGGCCATCAAATCACTGGCCAAAATGATCCGCTTCCTGCATCCCCAGCACCGCGGCNNACCAAACGCTCGCCATCGTGGGCAAGGCCAAGCGCTATCGGCAGATTAGCCTGTGGCCCAAAACCTGCGAGCTGCTCACGCGCTACATCCAAGCATATCGCGGCGCTCCCAGGCCCCTGTATCGCCACCGGCTCTTTATCAACCAGCGTGGCCAAGGGCTGACGCGCTCGGGCATCCACCGGCTGTGCCAAAAATACTTGCAACGGGCGCTGCCGCAAAAGCGGCTTCAATCCATCCACCCGGCCCACAGCTTCCGGCACTCCCGCGCCGTGAACATGCTCTGTTGCGGACACTCCATTACCGATATCAAAAACCGCCTGGGACATGAAAATATCCAGTCCACCATGGTTTACTTACACATGGACTTGGCTAGCAAACAGGCGGTTCAGAAGAAATTTATCCAATACGCCACCAGCGCGCTCAAACTCGATCCAAAGCTGGATGCGCTCATCGACTGGGATCACAAACAGGACATCCTCAGCTGGCTGGACAGCCTTTAAACCCAGGCCAAGAAGGCATCGGCGGGAAATGGGAGAAGTAAAACCGGGCGAAAGTGATTATGTCGCCACTTTTAGGGCAAATCTGAAAAATGCCGGCTAACGTGTTTGAATCTATGCCAATCCGAATTTGCCCGAATTAAATCAATATCATTAAACTTCTCAATGGGTTAGGTGTACTCGCAACATAGGGCACGAAACCTAAACCTGGGTGACAGTGAAGACGCGTGGATTAAAACATGAGATCCACGGTCCTAACCAAACCTTGGCAATCGGATGGACACCCTATACGACGAAATGTGGCGAATTTTTCAACTTGAAGGGAAGGAATAAATTCACCAAGTAGCGCAAGCCCAAATTCCACCAAAGAATTCCTCCGAGCAGATCATTCTCCAAAACACATCCTCACCAATCTATGCCGGTCCTTCCCAAAAGTTTGACAATGTTGGAAACGATGTTTAATGTCGCAAGTTATCGTGTGTTTACATTGTTGATCCGCACTGAACATCGAAAACAACCGAGGACACAGAAATATCGACTTGGCAAACGATACTTTTCTGCGTTCCAGTTCAACGCATATCGCCCTGCGATGATCTCCACCAAGGTCTCAATCAGCTTTTAAGAGAGGAAAATACTAAGATGGAAAACAAGCAATTTGGTTTCTCGCAACTGCTTCTTGCTGCAACGGTGGTTGTGGCGGTGATTTTGGTTATTTTTCTGATTTATCCCAGGGCCGGCCGTCAAATCGCTCTCAAGGAATTTCCGGCGTCAGCGCCCCAAATGGCGGTGACCCCCGAAGCGGTTTCCAAGGCGGCTCAGCATTTCCATCCCAAAGGAAAGATGCCGTCGAGGTTTACCGTTGAGCTTCAAAACGGGCTGCGCAAA
>DOTA01000088.1 GCA_003513015.1 Chloroflexota bacterium | reverse complement strand
CGCTTGCCCCGACACCATAGGAGCCAGCATATTGCCCACAAAATGACGCCGGTGGCCTGAATCCTCAGGCTTTGTTTGTGGGCAATATGCTGGCTCCTATGGTGTCGGGGCAAGCGCATTTGGGCGCGCTGATTGCCGATTTCGCCGGGATGCGCGGCATCGAAGCCTACACCACCGAGGCTGCAGGCGCTTCGGGGGGCGCAGCCCTACGAGCGGGATATCTGGCGGTTAAATCCGGTTTCGTGGATACGGTGCTGGTGGTGGGCGTCGAAAAATTCACTGATAAGGTGGGGGATGAGATCGAAAGTGCGATGGCTACCTCGCTGGATAGTGATTATGAGGCCGTACAGGGATTGACGCCCGTTTCTCAGGCAGCTTTGCTGATGCGGCGCTACCTGCACGAATACGAGGTGCCGAGGGCAGCGTTTGGCATCTTCCCCTTGATCGCTCATGTCAATGGGGCCAACAATCGTTATGCCATGTTCCAAAAAGCGATCCGCCCAGAAATTTACAACGGAGCCGGGATGGTCAGCGATCCGCTGAATATGTTCGACGCCGCCCCGGATGCCGATGGCGCCGCGGCCGTGATCCTCACGCGGGCTGACCTGCTGCCGGCCAGCCAGTCATACCCGCGCGTGCGGATTGCCGGTTCCAGTGTGTCAACCGATACGCTGGCGCTGCACGATCGCCCTGATCCCCTGGATTTTCGGGCGGCGCGCCTCTCAGTGGAACGGGCAAAGTACCAGGCTGGCATTGAATTGAGCCAGATCGATTTCTTTGAGTTGTTTGACGCATACTCGATTTTCGCCGCTCTCTCGTTAGAAGCGGCCGGATTTACTGAGCGAGGCCAGGGCTGGAATGAGCCAGTACCCTTACCGATCGCCACGATGGGCGGCTTGAAGGCCCGCGGCAATCCCTGGGGAGCCACTGGCGTTTATCAGGCTGTAGAAGCGGTGTTGCAATTGCGCGGCCAAGCTGGAGAAAGTCAAATTCCAGGAGCAAAATTCGGCTTAACACAGTGTTTAGGCGGCCCGGCCTCCACCGCAATCACCAACATCTTCGAAAGGATCGATTAAAGCGAGCTTTTGATAGTTCTTGATAGTTTTTCGTAATAAACTAAATTCGACTTGTTAGTAATCTATTATTCAATACTCAAGGAGACTCAAAATGGAAATTCCCCGCCACTGGCGTTTGAAAAAACAACGATATGCTCTCGTGGGTGAAGTTTGCCCGCACTGCGATGCCAAGATTTTTCCCCCGCGTGATGTTTGCCCCGAATGTAATGGGGAGGCCAAAACTCCTTACGCTTTCAGCGGCCGAGGCGAAGTTTATTCGCATACTACGGTTTACAATCCCCCGGCAGGCTTTCAGGATTCAGCCCCTTACACCGTAGCCATGATCAAACTCGCTGAAGGCCCGGTGGTCACCGCACAATTGACGGATTTGGGTGACCAAGCGGTTGAAATTGGTATGCCCGTTGAAATGGTGACGCGCAAACTCCGCTCCGATGGCGATGAGCGCGGCCTGCTGGTGTATGGCTACAAATTCCGCCCCCTCGAATTACATCAGGTTGCCGCAGCCGACTAAAATCTGGTTCGTTTTCATTTTTAAAACAAGATTCCCAGCATTGGATTTTGGGAGTCTTGTTTTTTTATCGGCGGAATTTATCGTCTGCGATAATCCAAAAATCGGACGCTCGGAGGGGCGTTATTTTTCTCCGGTACAAATTTACCAATGCGAACAAGGATTGCCAAATATATTGCAAATTGTTTCAATATTCGCTTGACGTGCTATCAGGATTATGCTAGTATGATTGTCAGGTAAGATTATACGCAAAACTCATTTCAAAAATATAAATTTACGCCTAAATTACTGAGTAGAAGAAGAGGAGCCTATATTATGAAAAACCACCGTATTCTCATTTTCTTTGTGGTTATTCTGATCGCTCTGACGTTAGCAGCCTGCCAACGCAGTGCATCGACTCCCCCACCGACAGATGGAACCGCTAATCCAGCTTTGGATAGCACGCAAAATCCGATGGATGAGCTAGGCGCATTCGCGACCCAAACTGCGATCGCTCAAACACCAGGAAGTGGGGAAGAGACCGGAAGTGAAACACAACCCGAAGGTGAAACTCCCAGTGAGGGGCAAACCCCGGGCGAAAATCAACCGGCAGAACCCGAAGCCACCCCGGCCCCGCCCAAGGAATATGATGTTCCTAATAAATACACTTTGCAGAAAGGCGAGTTCCCTTACTGCCTCGCCCGGCGCTTCAACATTTCCCCAGGCGCACTCCTGGCAGCCAATGGCCTAACAAGCTCATCCGTAACTTTTGTAGGTCAAACGCTGACCATCCCCAAGGATGCTGGCAAGTTTGATGCCGGCCCGCGGTCTTTGGTTGCGCACCCCGACAAGTATACTGTTCGAGCCGGCGATACGGTTTTTTCGATCGCTTGCATCTATGGATCTGTTGATCCCCGCGCCATCGAAGATGCCAATGGCTTGAGTGGCGCTTACACGCTACAAGTAGGCGACATACTCCAAATCCCCTAAAACCCGAGTTGAACAAAAATGACTTCGTGCCGCTTTGATGCTTTTATAAACACTCAAAGCGGCACGTTGTAGACTCTATGAGAAATTATGCCGATTTACGAATATCTTTGTTCCGATTGTGACACGCGTTTCGAGGCTCTGCGCTCGATGTCGAAGGCCGATGCGCCGATTGCCTGCCAAAAATGTGACGGCGAAAACACCATTCGGAAGGTCTCGGCGGCTTTCGCCCATTCCGGCGGGCGTGTGGTAGCCGGCAGCGCCAGCAGCAGCGGGGGATGTGGCAACTGTGCGGGCGGTTCGTGCGGTTCTTGCGGTCACTAAATTTTTGAATCTGGTAATTTGACCTTCCGTCGATTGTCTCTGGCGGGAGGTTTTCTTTTAATCCGTTTCCAATTCCCGGTAGAGACTCCAACGCCCCAATTTGTCGTCTGCATTTTTGGGAGCGCGATCATAATACAGTTCAAAGGTGCGTCCATCGCTGGTGCGCACCTGAAAATAGTAGCGCCCCACCCCAAAGGAACCGCGTCGCACTGCTTTACGCTGATTCTGCGGCTGCATGTTGCGGGCAAATCGCCCACGCCGCTCAAAATCGCTCCATTCGCTGAGTAATTCCGCCACCCGAAATTCTTCTTCCTGCCAAGTGAAACCATCCGGACAGCCCGGCTTCTTTGAAAGAGCAGGCGGCTTGTCGAAAACCACCTCGACTTCCTCACCAATGAATTTAATGGGTTTCATACATCCGCGTCCGCATTCTTCAATGATTCGAGTTCTTCTTCCAAATCTTCGAGTTGTTGCAACATCCAGGGTTGAGCGGAGTGTGCCGGCCAGCGGGCCTTTAATTCGGCAATTTGGGCTTCCAGTTCAGCGATTCGTTTTTGGGGATCAGGCATGTTTAAACTATCCAAAAGATGGGGAGTTTCCAAGGAGATACATCTACCGATTCCGCCCATACCGCTCGTGGCTCGAAACCCAATCGGTGGAGGAGATGGCCGCGGCCAGCGAAATCTCGCCCGCCAGCACCGTCCCGGCCACGATTTCGGCCAGCTTATTAACTTTGCCTTTGCCAAAGCAGCCCAGCAATTCCAAGCATTCGCGCTGAGTGGCTAAGCCCGTGCCGCCGCCGTAGGTGGCCACAATCAATGAGGGGATGGTGATCGAAAGGTACAGATCATTCTTGGGGGTTAGTTCGGCGTAAATGATCCCGGCGGATGACTCGGAAACGTTCGCCACATCCTGCCCGGTGGCGATGAACAACGCCGTAATAGCATTGGCCGAGTGCAAGCCATTATTGTTCGCCCCCGAAAGGATCGCCCCTACGTTGGCGATTCCACCGTGATAAGTTAGGCTTTCCGGCTCCACGCGTATCTGCTGAATCAGTACCTCACGTTTGATGGTGGCCTCTGCGGTGACGCGCTTGCCACGCGTGCGCATCACGTTTACCTGCGAGGCTTTTTTATCGGTTGCCAGGTTCGATTCCAGGTAAAAATGTTTGACCCCGGCGTACTCATCTAAAATCCAGCTACAGGCCGCAAAGGTGGCACGCCCCACCATGTTCTGCCCGGCGGCATCGCCCGTGGTGTAATTGAAGCGCAAAAAGGCAAATTTATTGGCCTGATAAAAATCAATATAAATCAGCTTAGCCACGCTCGAAGTGGCCTCGGCGTGCTCGCGGATCGTATCCATATTTTGTTCCACCCACACGATAAAATCACGCGCCCCACGCGCATCCTCGAAGACAAAAACCGGAGCACGCTGCATGGCATCACCGGTAACGGTGCAGGTCACGCCGCCGCACAGGTTGAGTACCTTCATCCCGCGATTATACGAGGCCACCAGCGTGCCCTCCGTGGTCGCCA
>DOTA01000471.1 GCA_003513015.1 Chloroflexota bacterium | reverse complement strand
ATTGGGTTTCTCTGGTACAACGGTTGTCGCAGCTTAAATAACCAATCCCCCATAATTGAAAATGCAACCTTTGAACTTGCAGAAAACATCCAAACGATCTTGCCTTTAGACTCGAAATATTTAGCCCTGATTAAACAAGATGAAGCTGAATGGCTGCCCTTTTTGTTTCAGCGTGATCCAATTGTTTCTCAGTGGGGGAGTGAATGGCTGGGGGCTTATGACGAACAAACCTATTTGATGTCCCTCTTTCGGGATTGCCAAGAGAGACAAGATTGGCCCTGTGTAGAAAATGTGATTGGGGAAACAGGAACCCAGCCTGATTTTTTGATCACTTATTCCAAAGATAAAAAGTTAAATGATCAACTCTCCGCTCTGCCCCAATGGGAATCAATCTATAAAAATGAGCGCTACACAGTTTGGGTACGCGTTAATTGACGCGTACCCAAATAATCGGCTGACATTCTCTCTAAAACCCTTAAGCCCCTTTGGGTTTTAGAGGGAGAGCAACGAGCAAAGAAATAGAACCGCTTCCAGTAGGGGAGTTTGCTTATCCGCTTTTCCCCTCTGGGATTCCTTGCTCAGCCACAACTACCTCTTCCAATTGTTTTTTTCGCTGGAAATTGGGCCGGGGCAGGCGCGCCGCATAGCCGCGCAGCATCTCCATCAGGGATGGTTTTTCTTCGGGTGCTGCCAATTCTGGGGGTGGTTCCAGAATTTTGTCATACAAGTACATGAAAATTTCACGGCCCGAAGAGATCACTGGGGTTGCCAGGAAGACCCCCAGCAACCCAAAGGCCGAGCNNAATAAGGCTTGTGGCGTTCCTAAAATTGCGTTGCCTATCCAGACGATCGTACCCATGATAACCATCAACGAGATTTGGCCGCGCAAGAAAGATTGCCAGATCAAGATCACACGCCTGAACAGGCTGGTGATCTCATCTTCGTAGGCCGGGGGAAGCAGCTTTTTGAAACCGCTTCGCAGCATATCTACCGACAGGCTCATGTGCAGGCTGATCAGCAACGTAAAAACAACCGTAGTGCCAATTGAAATCAGCGGGCCGAAAACGCTCACCAAAACTGAGATGGTTTGCGAGATGCGGCCGCCGATATCTTGGAACGAAATATCGATGGTTTGGGCGGTTTGAGGGCTGTCCGCGGCCATATTTCCCATAATTCGGGCTAACTCCGCCAAACTGGAGGATAGCGTAGCGCCTACAAACGGGATCGTTGCGAGGGTCTGGGATTGGTGTACTAACCAGTTGCTGGCGTTTTCGAGCAGAGTCAGGTAATCGAAGCTGACCACGAATTGGATCGCGCTGACGATGTTGGGAATGATCAAAATTGGGATCAGCAAAATCAGTGCGAGCACCAGAATATAGGTCAGCAAGGTAGCTAGACCGCGTTTCATCTTTAAACGCCGTTGAAAGAACTTGATCACCGGATGCACCACAAAAGTCAACAGCGATGCAAAAATAACGATGGAGATGGAATTGCTGCTAATATAAACGATCCCAATCAGGGCCAGCAGTAGCAAACCCGAAACGAAAAATTTGGTCCCCGTACTCCAACGGTTCGATTTTGGTTGTATGCTATCGGCAGCAGGCGTGCTGGCCACAGCCGGGGGCTTTCCGGACGCTGTTGGATTGGCTGTTGTTGCCACAAAAGATTTGTTTGCCACCGGTACCGCTTTGCTTTCTGCGATTTCTTTCGGCTTTGATAGCCGCAACAGGCCCACAATTGTGGTGATCAAAACACCCACCAGGGCACTCAACCCGATCCCTGCGCCAATGCTCCAACCTGAATCTTGATTTTTCTCTTCCATGATGTCTTTCTCCCGAACGGAATTCTTGCTTTTTTCTCAGTGGCACTTGTTGCCGCAGAGTCTATCATATCTTCTTATTTTATCCTTGCCTGATATTTTCTCACGCCATTTTCACTTGACAGGAAGCGCTTTTATCAGTATTATTTAATTTGTATCAAATTTCTATTAAAAATCCTATTTACAGTACCTCAGGAGGTTACCCATGTTCTATAATTTTGTTCAAGCGCTTGATAAAAAATTTGGTTTCGAAGAAGCTCAAGCCCATTGCGATGTACCTTGCGGTATCTACGATCCTATTGTAGCGCAGATTAACGCCCTCACCGTCGTTCGCATGATGGATTTGATGACTGCCCTCGATGAAGGTGCAGAGGTTGGCAAGAAAGCCTATAACAACAGCATGTCTCGTTATATTGCTGTCAAAGAAGAGCACGCCGAAAAAGCCAAGCACGAAATCCGCGTCATCTATGGCGATTTTATTAGCGATGCCCACATCGAAGCCCACCCCGAACTGCCGGCTTTGTTCCATAAAATCATGAAGTTGGGCGGCAAAGCTCGCCAAACCGCGGACCGCGATAATGGTGTGGCTTTTGTCGAAGCCATCAACCAATTCGCCGAAATCTTCTGGGCCATCAAAGGCGTTGCCACCAAAAAAGCGAAAGCCCCTTACGCCCCCGCGCTGGAAATGGTCTATCCCGCCCTCTGAAATTAACGCAGCCAAAAACTGTTTCCGGGGACCAACTGTGGTGAATGATGTTATCATCCCCTTTATCACAATTGATCCCCGGTTTTGTTTAAGCTTATCTTTACACTTGTGGGGATTAACTTGAGTCTTTGTGGTTTCCGATGTTCAAAATTCTCAAAATCCGCGGCGAAAGCCTGACCCCCGAATATAACCAGGGCGATTACATTCTTGTCATTACCCACTCGCACACTATTGCGAGGCTCAAACCGGGAGATGTAATTGTCTTTCAGCATCCGGTTTACGGTACAATGGTCAAACGCGTGGAGCAGATTGACCCCCAAGCCCAAGAAATCTTTGTGGTTGGCACGCACCCCCAAAGCCTCGACAGCCGCCAATTCGGCCCCATCCCGCGCCACTGGGTAACCGGCAAAGCCATCTGGCACATCGCTAATCGTGACGGATCAAATCGAGCATCCTGAACTCGTTGCAGGGTGCGAACATAACCAAACCAGATGAATTCCTTGACCGAAACTACCCAACCACCCGTTTCCCCCGCTATCGCTATTCCCTTCGGCATCCTGGCTGTCTCCACCGCTTCGATCTTCATCCGCTACGCCCAGGCTGATGGCGCACCTTCACTGGTGATCGCCGCCGCCCGCCTGACGCTGGCCTCCCTGGTCCTCGCACCCCTGGCATTATGGCGCTACCGCGGCGAGTTACGCGCCCGCACCCGCATTGAACTCGGCTTGGCGTTGCTCTCTGGCCTCTTTTTAGCCATTCATTTTGCTACCTGGATCACCTCCCTCGAATACACCAGCGTGGCCAGTTCCGTTGTGTTGGTTTCCACCACCCCTTTGTGGGTGGCGATTTTAGCGCCGCTGACCATCAAAGAACCAATCACGCGCCCCGTTATCATTGGGATGGGATTAGCCTTGACCGGGGGCCTCATCGTGGGTTTGAGTGATTCCTGCGCCCTCAGCGGATTCCATCTCCAATGCCCGCCCTTCTCGGATTTTGTGGCGGGTGAGGCCTTCCTCGGGGATCTGCTGGCTCTGATAGGTGCCTTCACCGCTGCTGGATACCTGCTGGTGGGCCGCCGCCTGCGCGAAAAAATGTCGCTGATCCCCTACGTTTTCGTTGTGTACGGCATGGCCGCCCTCGTGCTGCTAATTTTCATGTTCTCTGCGGGCGAATCTCCTCGGGGGTATGCTCCGCAAACCTATCTTTGGTTCCTGCTGCTGGCCTTGGTGCCGCAACTCTTAGGGCACTCCACCTTCAACTGGGCGCTACGCTACCTCCCCGCGGCTTATGTTTCTATCACGCTGTTAGGCGAACCGATTGGCTCCGCGGTTTTGGCCTATTTCTTGCTCGCCGAAACGCCCTCTGGCCTGATGATTTTTGGCGGGGCGCTCATCCTGGTTGGTATCTACGTGGCCTCACGCCGGGAAGGAAGTTCGTAGTTGGAAAACAGATCGATGCACACGTTTTACCCATCTACTTATCTACCTGATACAATTACTTCCCACTTCCCACTTCCCACTTCCCCCTTCCCCCTTCCCACTTCCCACTTCCCACTTCCCACTTCCGTCTTCCGTCACCGGTCCTCCTCTTCCCCAAAAAAGAATCCCGACCACC
>DOTA01000001.1 GCA_003513015.1 Chloroflexota bacterium | reverse complement strand
CCTACTCCCCGCAGACGATGCCAAACAACTGATCACCATTCCTCTGAAGATCTCCGAAAAACCATTCGCATCCGAAACGGTCAATTTTATTTACCATCTCGTGGGCGGGCATCCCCTCGCCCTGCAAGTGGCCTGTTTTTATGCTTTCAACAACCCCGATAATCTGGCAGAAATCGAGCGCGCCACCCGTGAAGAACTCAACGCTCATTTCCAATATTATTGGAATAACCTGACTCCTGCGGAAAAAGACACGCTGCACCATTTGAGTGAGGCCGCTACCCGAAGTATGACCGACACCACCATGCGGGGATTGCTGCGCGATCTGGCCCAAAAGTGCTTGCTGACCCGTGAGGCAGATTCATACCATTATCCATCCCGCGCTTGGGAGGCTTTTGTGACTGCGCAACAACTAGCGCCGCCCTCCACCTTTTCGCAACCGGGGAGTTTCAGCGCCCTGGGGCAGATCGGCCAATACGAAATCGGTGAACCCCTGGCGCGTGGCGGGATGTCGGAAATCTACAGAGGCCGGCACTCTCGTTTGGGGCGTGAAGTCGCCATCAAAATTTTGCCCGCCGGGTTAGCCACCGAAGCCGATTTTCGCGTGCGTTTCGAGCATGAGGCGCGCGCCATCGCCAGTTTGCGCCACGAAAATATCGTGCAGGTTTTTGATTTCGGCGATGTAGGTGGCACGTATTACATGGTGATGGAATTTATCGACGGCCAAGACCTGGGCACTCGCATGAACCAGCAAAAGGGTCTGCCATTAGCGGAGGTTGCTCAAATTAGCCGCCAGATCGGCAGCGCCCTCGATTACGCTCACCAGCAAGGTTTTGTGCATCGCGATGTAAAACCATCCAATGTGATGCTCGCCGGGCAACGGGCAGTGCTGACCGATTTTGGGATTGCCAAGTTGCGGGCGGGCGATACCGGAGCCACCAAAACCGGTATGCTCATGGGAACCCTCAACTACATCGCGCCGGAGCAAATCCGCTCCTCGGGCGAGGTCGACTACCGCGCCGATATTTACTCATTGGGTGTGATGCTTTACCAGATGCTCGTGGGTGAACTGCCCTTCTCGGGCGATAACCCCGGTAATATCATGATGGCCCACCTGCAACAACCGCCGCCCGACCCCCGCGACCTCTTGCCTGATCTTCCTCTGGGTGTAGCCCTGGCAATTTTACAGGCCCTGGAAAAAGAACCTGATGATCGCCAAAGAAGCGCCAGTGAACTCGCCCAAGCGCTGCAAACATAGGAAATCAACATGAAAACAATTCAGCACAAAATTCCACTTCTGTGCGCGCTTGCCCTGGCTTTCGCCTTATCCATTGCTTTGATCTTAGCAACAAAGGTGCGCGCTTTTGAAGAAGATGATGATAACTACATCGCAGCGGGTGAAATCATCAACGATGATATGCTCATTTCAGGCACCATCATCACCATCGATGGCACCGTTAATGGGGATGTGATCATCGCCGCACAAAAAGCTATCATCAACGGAGTGATTAACGGCAATTTGATTCTCAACACCAACATGACTGAAATCAATGGTTTTGTGAGTGGTAGTGTTGCCTTTGCGGGCCAGGAATTGCTCATCAACTCTTCTGTGGCTGGCAGTGTTTATTTTGCAGGCGCTAATCTCATCCTCACCCCTGAAGCGCAAATCAATCGCAATATTCTCTTTGCCGGGTATAACCTGGAAGCCCAGCCCGGCTCCATCGTGGGTACCGATATCCACGGAACGGGCTATCAAATCAATTTAGCGGGCTTCACCGGGCACAATATCCTGGTCGATGTGGTCGCAGCCGATGTTTCCGGGCGCGTCTCAGGGGATGCTACCTTTACCATCGGTGCGCCCAACATAACGCCGCCCAACATCACCTGGCTGCAAATTTGGAGCAATTTTTGGGAGTTGGAAAAACTCCCGGATAAACTCACCCCAGGATTACGGATTTCATCGGAGGCGGAAATCAGAGGAAAGCTCACGTATAAGAGCCCTGCGGATCAATCGAATACCATCCTAATTGAACCAGGAGCAGGGGTTGAGTATGTAAAAGTAGAAACAACCGGCGCTGAAAAAACCATCATCGGGTTGTGGCTGTTTGCCCATGTACGCGAGTTGCTGACTTTGCTGGCTTTTGGGGCGCTGGCAATCTGGTTGACCCCGAGCGCAGTTCATGAATCTGGAATCCAGTTGCGCCACCAACCGCTGAAAGCTTTCGGTTGGGGCATTCTTAGCTTGATTTTGGGATACGTTGCGATTGTGGTTATACTCGGATTGGTGATCGTACTGGGCGTGCTGTTGGCAATCATCACCTTAGGAGGGCTGGCCTCTGCCATTTTGGGTGTGGGCATCTCCGGGTGGTTAACCATCGCCGGGGTTTTTACGCTGTTGGTGGTTTACGGTAGTAAAGTAATTGTGGCTTCCTGGTTGGGTGATGTGACCTTAGCACGCCTGCGCCCGGAGGGTACTACGCACCGCAATCTATTTGTGATGATGGTTGGTATCGGCATTTACATGGTTTTACGCCTGATCCCAGTGGTCAGTCCGATAGTTGGGGTCATTTCCACCCTGCTGGGTTTGGGTGCCCTCGCTATGGCTTTCATATCTCGCAGGCACTCCAAAGAACAGATGGTAGAGAGCTAATAAACTGATCATTTATTTTATATGTGAGGTACCCCGAATCTCATATTTCGTTCAAATTTCCATTGGTTTTCCCATCCCCCTGCCCCCCTTTCCCCACCGGAAGGGGGGCTTTGTTTCTGTGGTGTGAATTACAGGCCATTTTCATGCCTGTAATTCACACCACAATTTTAAAGTACCCCTCCCCCAATATATGGGAGAGGGGTGTGTTATATCTTGTATTAAGAAATACTTATGCTGTTACCGCTAGCGCTCCTTGCGCGTGTAGCGGGATTCAATAATTTTATCGATCAGCCCTGGGAATAACACATTCAACCAGACCGTCGGCCGCATCAATCCGGGGATTATAACTGCCCGCCGGGGTTTTCTGACTACACGCAAAACTGTTTGAGCGACATCTTCAGCGGATAATTTCAGAGACTTGGGGGTGCTGATCCCGGTTTTGCGTTTGATCCCGGCTTTTTGGCCGAATTCTGTGGCCACCCCTCCGGGGTAGATTCCGCTAACTCGAATGCCGTGAATGCCTACCTCGCGGCGCAGGGCTTCCGTAAAACCACGCAGCCCAAATTTGCTGGCAGCATACACACTATAGGTCGGCGTGCCGATTAAACCGGCGATCGACCCCATGTTGATGATGTGCCCCTGCTTGCGGGCAATCATGTTGGGCAGCACCATTTGCGTAGTTTGAATCAGGCCGGTCAGATTCACTTGAATTTGAAAATCAATATCCTTTTCAAGCTCAAGTTTTTCCAGCCAATTCAAGCGCCCCAACCCGGCATTGTTGAGCAAAACATCGATCTGCCCAAAATGCGCCAGGGATTGTGATACCAGCGCTTCGATCTGTTCAAGCCGGGTGAGATCCGTGGGCACAACCAGGGCTTCGCCCCCCGTAGCCCGAATTTCCGTTGCAAGTGCATCCAACTGATCCTCGCGGCGGGCCGNNCACGCGGTACCCTTCGGCGGCAAACAGCCGGGCCGTAGCCGCGCCAATCCCGGAGGAAGCGCCAGTTATGAGAATGACAGGGGAAAAGGACATCACTGCTTCTCACCAAACTGGCTCTGAAAAACCCGCTTCGCCGCCGCGTAGCCCAGATCGATCAACTCTGCGGAATATTCATCATAGTCGATGATCCGGGCCACTGAGAAGAAATCTNNATTAAGCGCAAGCGCTCACGGAAAGAGGCCAGCAGCATCCAATCAAGCATCCAGGTAATGGCATCATCAAAGGAATCGGGGAGTTTACTGGCGCGCTGTGGGGGTGCTTCACCGCTCTCCCACCAGGGATTCATCAAAACCACCACCACTTCCATGGGGATTTCAACCGGTTTATCGCGCACGGCATCCAGGGCAGCACCCATCGGCGTGTTGGCAACCAAGGCGCCATCCCAATAATAAGCCTGGGTTTCTTCATCAAAAGTCCAGGGATACACTAATGGAATGGAGCAACTGGCGACGATGCGCTTGAGCGAAATGCCGGGGTACACATCCGGCCGCAGATCGCCGCTATCACGTTGGTAAACCGGGCGATTGCTGAAGATGGCGCGCTCCCCGGTTTGCACGTTAGTAGCCGTAATCAACAGGGTTCCAGGTTGATTTGCCAGTTGTTCTTCGTTGATCTGAAATTTGGTTTGCAGAGTTTGCAGCAGCGGGCCTGTATCCAACAAGTTGATCCAGCGCCCGATCAATTTTTCGGCCAGCCACCGGGGAATCAGCGGCATAGGAGGCCAAAATTCATCTGGAATGGGAGAGGTTGCCAGATTTTGGGGAACTTGCGGCAAGGTAACGCCAATCATCGGTTTGAGCACCCGGTCAGCGATCCAACGCGAGAAGGGCTTCATGCCGGGCGGCAGGCCCTGGATATCGTGCTCGCGCAGACCCAGCCAAATCTCCTCCAACCTTTGGGCTGAGATTCCCTGAATAATGGCGGCCCCATTCACGGCCCCGATCGAGGTCCCCACAACAATATCAGGGGCCCAGAGGCCCTGATGGTCAGCATCGACCCCCGATTTCTGAGATTCCATCAAATATTTGTAAACCCCCGCATGAAAAGCACCGCGCCCACCCCCACCTGATAGCACTAACGTCCGAATCGGTTGCATCCTCAGCCTCCTACCTCAAAGATGATCCGATTATTACAAACTTTAGCCCATCGGTCAAACGATTGTGTTTTCCCTTCGTTTTGGGGTGGCCGCGTGCTTGAAACCTTCGGGAAGTTGGCGGCTTACTTTTGATTTTATGCCAGCGGTTCAGGCGGCGGCCCGAACTTTTGCTCGTTGGCTTTTTGCAAGCGAATCAACCCCCGGCGCAAAAAAATTTCATCGGGACGGGCCTCCCAGGTGTAAACCACGCAGGTACCGGCAAGCTTGTCGTGCCAACCCTGGCGGCGGCGATCAAACAAAATCCAGAAGAAGCCCAAAAACAACGGAATGATCGAGACGATATAGCCTACATAGCGCACCAACGAACGGAAAAAGTTCATCCGCCCGCCGCGCAACGGGATCACCTGCAACCCCATCACCACCTTGCCCAGGG
>DOTA01000235.1 GCA_003513015.1 Chloroflexota bacterium | reverse complement strand
CGACCGCACCATGGATGGCCCTGATCACGCTGCCAGCCTCGAACCACAGGGTTTTCAGAAAATGGTGCGCGATATTCGCCAAGTCTCGCAAGCCTTGGGCACTGGCAAAGAAAAATACTTCACCATGGGCGAGATTCTCAACCGCGAAGTGCTCGCCAAAAGTCTGGTGGCTACGCGTCACATCGAGCCGGGCGAAACCGTCACCCGCGAGATGGTCACAGTCAAGGGGCCGGGGCAGGGGCTTTCTCCGCAGCGCTACACCCAGCTCATCGGGCGCACCATCGAGCGCCGCATCGAAGCCGATGAACCCTTTTTGCCGCGCGATCTCGGCCAAATGGTTACGCTTGATATCGAACACACCCTGCCGATGGAATGGGGCTTCGTCGTGCGCTTCAACGATTTTCGCAATATGCTGCACTTCAACCCGCCCCTGCTGGAGTTCCATTTTACGGATAAAGATTTGGATGACCATTATCCGGGGGATGATCTCGACGCCCAATTGGTGGTGCATGCCCCGGAGTTTTGGGCCAATCATTTGGTGGATTTGTGTACCTTTGACGAAGATCAGCGCCGGGCCTCGGTGGGGATTCTGCAAAGGGGGATCAACGTCACTCGTGAGATGGCTCCCCATTTCCGCGGCATCCCCAAGGTGGTTGTACACCCCGGGGCGGCCAGCCTCGATCATCCCCTCACCGATCACAAGGGACTCTACGATAATCTGCGCCGCTCGGTCGATGAACTCGATTTCGATGATGTGGAATTATTGATCGAAAATCTGCCACCGCATCCCTGGTATTTCGGTGGCCAATGGCTGACCAATGCCTACATGGATATGTACGAAATCCGCGATTTCCTCGATTCAACCGGGTTAAAAACTTGCTACGATACTTCACATCACAAACTCTACTGCAACTGGGCTAACGTTGATTTTTACGAGCAGGCCGCCGTGATTATGCCCTACGTTTCGCACCTGCACCTTTCGGATGCTTCCGGAATCGATGGGGAGGGCTTGCAAATTGGGGAAGGCAATATCGACTGGGTCAAATTCTTTGAAATTGCTGGTAATTACCGCGGCACGATGATCCCTGAAATTTGGCGGGGTCACCAACGGGGCGGCGAAGGTTTTTTGGTAGCGATAAATCGCCTTTCTGAGGCCTACTTCAAAGCGAAGAAATAAAACACACCACGGAAACACAGAAATCACGGAGAATCTTAGCAAATTTTACAGAAAAACTCCGTGAGCTGAGTGTCTCCATGTTTATCACTTGCTGCTAAAATGGCAAAACATCAAACCCACCTTACAACTGCACGTCTGCGTTTGGAACGCGAGTGGCACATCTGGAATCTGACCCATCAAATAAAAGCCAATGCCCGCCTGAAAACTGACTCGCACCCGGTAGTGATGTTTGATGCCTCTACCCGGCTGAGCGGCTTCAGCCAGAATGCGGCTTTTGCCCTGCTGACCACCTGGAGTTTGCAGCTTGCCGGGGTTCCGGTGATCCATTTTGCCTGCCGGGCTGGAATGAGCCGTTGCGTGCTGGGCACAGACCCCGATCACCCTTGGAAAGCCCCGCCCTGTGAGGCTTGTACTACCCAGGCAAAGAAACTTTACGCTTCAGCCGAAACCCAGTGGTTTGAGTATCAGCCCAACCCCGAATTGGCCTCGGCCCTCAAAGGCCTGAGTTTTGATGAGTTGAGCAAATTTGAGTTCCCCTTTGGTGACCGTGGTCAATCGTCTACAGTCTGTGGTCAATCTTCCATTCCCCTCGGCGTTCTGGCGCTGCCCTCACTGCGTTGGGCCTTGCGCCGCCATCATTTGAGCAATGATAAAGCCACGCGCTTTTTGCTGCGGGAATATATTCAATCGGCCTATCAGGTGGTTGTGGATTTTGCGGCCTTGCTGACGGAGGTTGATCCGCGGGCAGTGGTGCTCTTCAATGGTTTGCAGTTCCCTGAGGCCGCAGCCCGTTGGGTGGCGCGTCAATTTGGGGTTCCGGCGATCACCCACGAAGTCGGGTTCCAATCCTTCTCGGTTTTCTTTACCCATGGTGAGGCAACTGCCTATCCCATCGAAATCCCCGAGGAATTTGAATTATCCCCGGGGCAATTTGGGCGGGTGGAAGCGCAATATCAGCGCCGTTTGCAGGGTGATTTCACCATGGCCGGGATCACTTTTTGGCCTCAGATGAATGAGTTGGACGAGGATTTCTTGCAATTTTCCGGGCGTTTCCAGCAGATTGTGCCGGTATTTACCAACGTGATTTTTGATACCAGCCAGGTACACGCTAACACGATTTTCCCGCAGATGTTTGCCTGGCTCGATCTGGTGTTGGAGATAATGCGGGCGCATCCCGAAACCCTGTTTGTGATTCGTGCGCACCCTGATGAGATGCGGGCAGGCAAACAGAGCCGCGAGAGCGTGCGACAGTGGGTTGCTGACAATGGGGTGGAGCAATTGCCCAATGTGAAGTTTGTGCCCTCGGACGCGCCCTTGAGTTCTTACGAGTTGATCCGGCGTTCCAAATTTGTAATGGTGTATAACTCCTCCATTGGGTTGGAGGCCACGCTGCTGGGCGCGCCGGTTTTGTGTGGCGGCAAGGCGCGTTACACGCGATACCCCACGGTATTTTTACCCTCCAACTCGGAAGATTACCGGAGCATGGCTGAACAATTTTTAGCGGCGGAAAATATCGAAATCCCTGCTAAATTTACGCGTAACGCCTGGCGCTTCATGTATTATCAGTTTTACCGCGCGGCCTTGCCGCTGGATCGTTACCTTGAGGCGCACCCCACCCCCGGATATGTGCAACTCAAACGCTTTGGCTGGCGTGACCTGCTGCCCGAAAATTCGCCCACGCTGAATGTGATCGTGGAGGGCATTCTCAACGGCGAACAGTTTTTGATGCCGGAGGAGAGCGGTAAGTAGTCAATATCTATGTCAGTCAAATCTGCTTCCAAACACACCCTCAAACAACTGCGCTGGCGAGCGCGTCGAGTAGAAACCTCGTTCCGTTGGGGAGCGGGCAATTTACGGCGCGCCCCGCGAGTTTTTGGTAACGCCATGCCTAAATCGGGGTCGCATTTACTGACGCAGGTGCTGCGAGGCCTGACGGAACTTGGCCCTTTTGTGAATCCCGGTTTTCCACCGGTAAACCGCGATGAAGCCAACCGATCCCTACCGGACGAGAAAATTTTCGAGGGCATTTACCGCATGCGCTCCGGAGATATTCGTTACGGCTATATTCAGGCCCGCGAACCCTATCTTTCGTTGCTGACCCAACCCGAACAAGCCACCATTTTTATTTACCGCGATCCGCGCGATATGCTGGTTTCGCACGTATTTTATGCCACTGATCTCAATGAAGATCACGGTATGCACGCTTATTATGAGCGTTTGGATCGCATGGAAGATCGCTTGAATGCCGCCATTGAGGGGGTAACCGACCCTGATTTTTCTCTCTCCAATGTGTGGGAGCGCTACGATGCCTACTTAGGCTGGCTCGACCAACCCGATATTTTCTGTATACGTTTCGAAGATTTGATCCTGGAGCGCGATGTGGCCCTGGCAAAACTCCTGGGTTACCTGGAAGTGCGCGGCCTTGATTTGCAAATCCCGCGCGAGCAGGCCATTGAAACCATCCAGGCCGGGATCGCCCCGCAAAAATCGGGCACTTTCCGTAAGGGGCAGCCAGGCAACTGGCGGGAGCACTTTACTGAGGCCAACAAAGTGCGTTTCAAGGCCGTTGCGGGCGATCTGCTGGTGCGACTGGGTTATGAAGATGGAGATGACTGGTAGCAGGTGAATAGTTATCAATCAGTAATTTTAAATCTCAAATTGCTGCGCCGCGCTTTTCGCCGAACCCAGGCTGCCTTACGTTTTGGTTCTTTGGAAAATTCGCCGATCTTGTTTGCGAATTCGTTCCCCAAAAGTGGCACACATTTGCTAACGCAGGTATTGCAGGGTTTCATTCGCCTTGCGCCGGTGGTAGATAGCGGGTTACCGGCGGTTGTTACTTTTGCTGGTTCAACAGGACAGCCTCGCCCTCTTGAGGCAATTCTTACCGATTTACACCGTTTTTTGCCGGGAGATATTGGTTACGGACACTTGCATGCCCTCCCTGAGTTGACTGCCGAATTGGCAAATGATCGAGTTTGCGCTTTCTTTATTTTGCGCGACCCGCGCGATGTGGTTGTCTCGCACGTGCATTATGTCACTGAGATGGCGCCGCATCATGTGCATCACCATTATTATGCCCATGAACTAAAATCTTTCGATGAGCGTTTGACTGCCAGCATTGTAGGACGCCCGGGTTTAGCCATACCCTTCCCGGATATTTCGGGTAGGTTCGAACCGTATTTGGGGTGGTTCGATTGTTCCGAGGTTTTAATCCTGCGTTTTGAGGATTTCGTTTTTCAACGAGCCGCCACCCTTGAGCGGGTATTGGATCACGCCCAAAGCCGCGGTTTGTTGGTTAAACCCCCCAGGGATGAAGCCCTGCGATTGCTGGGGGCATCCATAAATCCGGAAAAATCCCCCACCTTTCGCAGTGGAAAAATCGGCAAGTGGCGGGAATCTTTCAGTGAGGCGCATCGCTCCACTTTTAAAAATATCGCTGGAGATTTGTTGACCTGGTTGGGTTATGAAGATGGAGATGACTGGTAAATTGACCGAGAAAAAACCACCTAAAATGATCGCCCTGGTGCCGATGCGGCACCATTCGCAACGTGTGCCGGGCAAAAATTACCGCCCGTTGGCCAGTAAACCGCTATATCAACATATTATTAGCACGCTTTTGGCGGTACCGGAACTGAGCGATATTCTGGTGGACACCGATAGCCCGGAGGTGATCGCCGGCTTGCGGGAAAATTTCCCCAGCGTGAAGGTGATCGAGCGCCCCGCACATCTGCGCGCCGATGACATCCCCATGAACGAAATTTTGCTACACGACACCGCCCAGATTGAGGCCGATTTTTACCTGCAAACCCACAGCACCAACCCGCTGCTCAAAGCGGAGACGGTTTCGCGGGCTATCCAATCCCTCATTTCCAATTACCCGGCTTACGATTCGCTCTTCTCGGTCACCCGGCTGCAAACCCGCTTGTGGGATCAATTGGGGCGGGCGATCAACCACAACCCCGCCATTCTGCTACAAACTCAGGATTTGCCCCCGGTTTACGAGGAAAATTCCTGCATCTATATTTTTCGCCGCGAAACCTTGCTGGCGCGCCGCAATCGTCTGGGCGACCGCCCCATGATGTTCCCGATCCCCGCGGCCGAAGCCTGGGATATCGACGAAGAATTGGATTTCCGCATGGTTGAGATCATGACCCAATTGCAAAAAGGTGCTGAGTAAAGCATGAAGTTTCGATTTTTGAAATCCGAAACCTGGATTGCATTAGTCACGATTGTCTTGCTGACGATCCTGACTCACGGCACGCAGCTTGCCCGCCTGGGCTATTACAGGGATGATTGGTATCTGCTGTGGAACGGATTCACTCGCGGGTTCCAGAGTATTGCTCCCATCTTTGAAGGTGATCGCCCCTTTATGGGCGTGGTGTATTCCTGGGTCTACCGGTTCTTGGGGAATGATCCGCTAAGCTGGCATATCTACGCGCTGGTGCTCAAACTGGCCGGGGCGCTGGCTTTCTTCTGGCTGTTGCGGATGGTCTGGCCCAAGCGCGATTTGGCCACCACCGCGGCGGTGTTTCTCTTTGTTGTTTACCCCGGATTTTTGCAGCAACCCAACGCCAATACTTTTCAGAATCATCTATTTGGCTATTTCATCGCCCTTCTATCGATTGCCTTTACCATCCGGGCCATCCAAACCCGGCGGCTTTGGGAAGCGGTTTTGCTGAGCGTTTTCGCGGTGCTGTTCGAGTTGATCTATTTGAATATTTATGAGTACATGATCGGTCTGGAGGCGGTGCGCCTTTTGCTGATTGGCTACCTCACCTTCGGGGATGAAGCGGGCAGCCTGAAGGAAAAATTAATCCGCACACTCAAGCGTTGGGCCATCTATATTCCCGCGGTCTTGGCGGTTCTTTATTGGCGAGTTTTTATTTTTGAGAGTACGCGGCAGGCCATGAATATGGGTTCCTTGCTCTCAAGCTATTCTAGCTCCCCAATAAAGGGTTTGTTTTACCTCCTGATTGAATTTGCTCTTGATCTTCTTGAATCGATCGTTTCCGCCTGGACGGTGCCATTTTATGCCTTTATGCGAGCGGCCACCTACAAGGCGATTGTTTACTCGGTTTTTTATGCGGCACTTGCAGTCGGTTTGTTCTTGCTCTATTATTTCTTCATCAAGCGGCGAAACCTGGTTTTCGAAGATGAGAAAACCTCACAACGCAGTTTTGTGTTTTTGTGGATGGGCTTGCTTGCCACCATTGCCACAATTCTCCCGGTTATTACGGCTGGACGCACGATTTACTTCAGTAACCAGTTTGATCGCTATACCCTCCAGGCCACCTTGGGGATTTCGTTATTCATCGTTGGATTTGTCTTTTATGGATTGCGCGCCAATCTTCGCGTTCCGTTTTTGGCTTTTCTTATGGTTTTGGGGGTGATGACCCATTATCATAATCAAACCTATCATCAAGAATTCTGGCGCTTGCAACGCGAATTATGGTGGCAGCTCTCCTGGCGTGCCCCCGACATTGCAGATGATACCGTTTTAGTGGCGATGCTTCCGCCAGGTTATCGCCTGGCAGAATCTTATGAAATTTGGGGACCGGCCAACATAATTTACCGCCCGGAATCCGAAATCCTGAAAATCCCGGCAGAAGTGCTGAACCGCGATACCGCCCAAATCATCATCCGCGGGGCCAATGATGAACGCGAACAACGTGGTGCGCAGATCATCCGCGATTACGACAAAGCCCTGATTCTCAGCATGCCGACGGCCCAAACCTGCCTGAATGCCATTGATGGGCAAAATTACGTGCTGTCGCAATCCGAAGACCTCTTGGTGGTTCAGCTCGCGCCCTATTCCAAGATCGACAGAATTGAGTCGAACGCCCCCTCGCATCTGCCGCCCTCCTCGATTTTCGGTGCGGAACCCGCTCACACCTGGTGCTTCTACTACCAAAAAATGTCCCTCGCTCGTCAGATCGGTGATTGGGGCGAAGTTGCCCGTTTGTCTGATGAAGCCCTTGCCAACGGCTACAAACCGCTGGATCTCTCAGAGTGGATGCCCGTTTACGAAGGGTATGTCAACACCAATCGTCCAAAAGATGCCAAACAGATCGCCAAGATCATAAAAAGCGACAAAGGCTTACAAACTTCGATCTGCACCCAACTGCTTACACTCCCTAGTGAGAAAAATTACAACTCCGCTGATATTTACGCTACGCTTTGCGAGGTTCCCTGATGCCGAATAAAACCATTCTATTCACCGCTCCCTACATGATCCCCTTTTTGGATCGCTTCCGCCCGGTTTTCAACCACTATGGGCTTCAGCTAATCACCCCTGATGTTGAAGAACGCATGGAAGAAGCTGACCTGCTCGAATACGCCGGGCAATTCGATGGCACCATCTGCGGCGACGACCGTTACACCCCCAAAGCCCTCGAAGCCTGTGCCCCGCGGCTAAAGGTGATCTCTAAGTGGGGCACAGGGGTCGATTCGATCCACGCCGAAACCTGCGCCCGTTTGGGCATCACCATTGGCCGCACACCCAACGCCTTCACCAACCCGGTGGCCGACAGCGTGCTGGGCTACATGCTGGCCTTCGCCCGCCGCCAACCCTGGATGGATCAGGCCATGAAAAATAACGTCTGGGACAAAATTCCCGGCAAAACCCTGGGAGAATGTACCCTGGGCGTGGTTGGCGTGGGGCGCATTGGTTCAACTGTGATGCGGCGGGCCAGCGCCTTTGGCATGACTTTGCTGGGAACCGACATCATCGAGGTTGACCCCCATTTTGTGCGGGATTTTCGGGTGGAAATCACNNGCGGTTTTAATCAATACTTCGAGAGGTCCCGTGGTCGATGAACCTGCTCTGGTCGCGGCCCTGCAAAACGGAATCATTGCTGGGGCCGCGCTGGACGTTTTCGAAGCGGAACCCCTCCCCAGTTCCAGTCCGTTGCTCCAGATGGAGAATGTCATGTTGGCCCCGCACAATGCCAATTCCAGCCCGGCGGCCTGGGAGCGCGTCCATTGGAATACCATCAAAAATCTGCTCGATGGGCTGGGGATGGATGCGTCTGATTTGGGAAAGTTTCGGTAGAAAGCTGCAAGCTACAAGTGGTAAGTTGCCAGGAAGGTTTTCAAATGGATCACTACTCCCCACTCCCCACTCCCCGCTCTCCGCTGTCTAAATATATGCTGATCACCGGCGCAGCGGGCGGCATAGGCCGGGCCACGGTGCAATTGTTCGCCGAGAAAGGCTGGCACGTGATTGGCGTGGATCGCCAGCCTTTTGGCGATGGTTTTCCGGCGGATGGCTTTTTCATCCAGGCCGATATTTCGGAACCCGCTCAACTTGAATCGATTTTTGAGCAGACCCAAGGTTTCACGGATACGCTCGACGCTTTGATTAACAATGCCGCCTACCAAATCGCCAAACCGCTGATTGAAACCACGGTGGCAGAGTGGGACGCGGTGATGGCCTCGAACTTGCGCTCCGTGTTTCTGAGTGCCAAGTTGGCTTACCCGCTATTGAAGGCGCGCGGCGGTGGCGCGATCGTGAACGTTTCTTCGGTGCATGCTGTGGCAACCTCCAAGGATATTGCCGCGTATGCCGCCAGCAAGGGTGGTTTGCTGGCCCTAACGCGCGCCATGGCGATTGAGTTTGCCCCGGTGAATGTGCGGGTGAACGCCATTTTGCCCGGCGCGGTGGATACGCCCATGTTGCGCGCGGGACTCAGCCGTGACCATGCGGGTGGCGGCTCGGTCGAAGACCGCCTCGAAAATCTGGCGCGCAACACGGTCAACGGGAAGATTGGTCAACCCTCGGAAATTGCCCATTCGATTTTTTTTCTGGCCGATGATGAGCAATCTTCCTTNNGAAAGTAGACACGGAAACAGGCAGACAGGTAAACACGGAAACACCACCTGTATACCTGTTTACTTGTATACCTGTATATCCTTATGACTGACATTCGCCAAACCATCAAAAACCTATTTCCCCCTGCGGTCTGGAAACCGCTCAGTGATGCGCGCTATGCCTTGGGGCGCGCCGCCCAATGGCCCGCGGCGACTTTCCATCCCTGGCGGCGGGAGAGCATTGCCCGCTTGGCAGCGCTGAAAGACCAATATCGCGGCCAGCGCTGCTTTATCATCGGCAACGGCCCCAGCCTGCGGGAAACGGATATTTCCAAACTCAAGGGTGAATATACCTTTGGCATGAACCGCATCTATTTAGCTTTTGAAGATTGGGGTTTTCAAACCAGCTTTTTGGTTTCGGTCAACGACTTGGTGATTGAACAATGCGCGGCTGATTTTCTGGCGCTGGATGTGCCGCGCTTCTTTTCGTGGCGCTCACACAAATATTTCCCGAAACTCCCCGTTTCCCAGTTGCCAACTTTTCTGCACACCACTTATACTGGCCCGGGATTTTCCACGGATGCCCGCGGCCGCCTGTGGGAAGGGGCGACTGTCACCAATGTGTGCCTGCAACTTGCCTACCACATGGGTTTTGAGCAAGTCATCCTGATCGGCGTGGATCATAGTTTTGCGGCCAAAGGCAAACCGAATGCCACCGTAGTTTCCGAGGGGGACGACCAGAGCCATTTTGATCCGCGTTACTCCGGCAAGGGATTCCGCTGGCAGTTGCCCGATCTGGATACCTCCGAGCAAGGTTACTGGCTGGCGCGGCAGGCCTACGAGGCCGCAGGCCGCTCCGTGGTGGATGCTACCATCGGCGGGCATTTGCAGGTCTTCCCGAAAGTAAAATATGCTTCGTTGTTTGATGGTTGAAAAATGTAGATAGTAAGCACGTACAAACGTAAACACGTAAACAGCTAATGATGGCTAATTAACCTGTCTATTGTTTACCTGCCCATATCACCACCCCATGACCAAACCCTTCCCCCGCATTCTCCTCCCCCTGGCCATCGTCGCCGTTTTCGTCCTCGGCCTGGCAATCCGCCTGATTGATCTGAACGATCCGCCCCTGGATTT
>DOTA01000389.1 GCA_003513015.1 Chloroflexota bacterium | reverse complement strand
GTCAGTTCGGTGTAATCCGAGATGGCTACAGAACGTTGGCCGTTAAGTTTGCCCACATCGATACGGGTGATGCCACTGCTGTGAGAAGGTAGATTTATGCGACTACCAGTTGTGTTAAAAATGGATAACTGCCCGCTATCATCACCGAGCACGGCCTCTTCGGTGCCATCGCCGGTGATGTCGATACCCGCAATCTCGGTTACCTTATCGGACATGGAGTCTGACCATAGCTGAATGCCGGTATAATCGAAAGCCCACACGCCGCCACTCTTACCGCCCACGATGATTTCGCGCCCGGAGGGGTCACCGTTCAACTCAACTTCCCGAATTTCAGAGATGGCCTGCCCGAGCATATCATCGTACAAGACGGTGCCATCCGCGGCGTTATAAATGGTGAAGGCCCCATACTCGCCGCCAAACAAAATTTCGCTGGTGCCATCCCCGTTTAGATCATAGGCGCGCATGCGGCGCAAGGTTTCCGTATCCTGTTTCCAGAGTTGGTTGCCCTGTTCATCATACACGGTGATTAGCCCAACCCGGTTGGCAATAGCTACAAAGGTTTGCCCCTGGATGCGCGTATCATCCAGGCCGCGGATTTCATCGCCGCCATCGCGGGCCATCCAGAGCAGTTGACCCGAGGCGGATAGGGACTGAACATCACCCGTGGTATCGCCAAGGATAATCTGAGGGCCGCTGGCGAATTGGATCACCGCGGCGCGTGCGGGCGTTCCCAGGCTCAGATCGGTGGCGATGGTAGAAATTTGCCCCTGACTGATGACATCCACACTCCCCGGATAAAAAACCACGATGTCTTCCACCTTATCACCCGTCACATCTCCCAAGGTGGTTTTGGGCGTAGTGTAGGCATAGCTGTAAAGGGGGTTACCCGCACCATCGAACACACTGACGCTATCACTGCCTTGAATGAAAAGTTCATTCTGGCCGTCGCCATCCAGGTCGATGATTTTCATGCTCTCGGCGAGGTTAAAGGGCTGGCTCCAGGTTGAGACACTGGAGGCTTTCTCTGCGGTGAACGCGCCTGCAATTGCAAACACACTGGCTACGGCCATTACCATGCAGGCTATGACAATTCCGATGATCAGGGGGATAATTTTTTTTCTCATAATTTAGGCAACCTTCCTTTGCAGGATGGAATAGGCAGAATGCAAAACACTCAAAATGTGTTCAGCTTCGATGGTTTCATGGGATGAACTCGCGATTAGGTTGAGAATGCCACCCTGAGTATCCAGCGCGGTGATCACGTATTTCCCTACTTGTTTTCCGGGGCTGAGTTCGGCGTTCGGCGCAATCTCGTAAATCTCAGGGTTGACCACAATGCGGATTTTTAGCTGCTGGGCGCTGCCCTTGAATTTTTCCGGCTTGGTTTTCATTTTGCCGCTGATCTGGCTGCGTTTCGTGTATGATTGGCGGATTTTGGCGCGCTGGAGGGCTGAAACCCGCAGTACGTTACCATCGTAGAGTTTGGCTTTCAGGCTGAGCCATTCATCGCGGTAATACTGGGTGGCGCGGCCTCGCGCATCTTTGGTTGATCGAGCGACTTTTTCTTTCTGCCTGTAACCCGTCAGGTCGAGGTGCCCTAGCAGGGGCGCGCCGGGTTTCAGGTCGTCACGCAGGGTGTAGATAATTTCCCTTCCGGTTTGGAAACCTTCGGGGAATTCGGAAATCCGCTGTCTCTTCAAGGTGATTGAAAACACAAACGAGACTACCCAGATCGCCAATCCACCTATGGAAAAAACGCAGGATGGGTAGCCGAAAATCACTAACAGTAGGTCGATCCCAATCATACCGAGGCCAACCAAAAATCCCAGGCGCGGCAGCAGTTTCCAGCGTTGCCCTGAGGCGTTGGCAAGATTGGTCTGATCCACCAGTTTGTCCATACCGTCGATGATGGCGAGCGGCTTACTGGCTAAAGTTAGATACAAGGGTGTGATCTGTCCCCCGAAGCTTTGGCTTTTGACGGGTTGGGAAATAATCCTTCCGGTTTTCTGGGAAACCATTGGGGACTGGCTGAACTGCGCCGGCGCGGCTTGCAACGCCGTGGGGGTGCTGTGGCTTTTCCTGGCCCGGTAGATAAAGAATAGAATGATCCCGAGCGTGACCAGCGGTAGCACGCAAAATCCAAAAAATAGAATTGCATAACCGATCAGGGCTTCCATCAATCCTCCTGTATAATCAGGGTATGTCGCCGAATGTACTTTACACCGCTTTCGATGTTGTGCCCAGCCCCAAAGGTGCTTCTACGCATATTCTCCACTTTTTGCGCGGGCTCGTCAATAGCCAATTTGATGTACACCTTTTTACGCCTAACGATGGGCTGTTACCGGCTGAGGATCTGCTGGAGGGGGCGCGGGTTACGCGGGTATCCCAAAACCTGGACGACAGCTTCCTGGCGCGTGCGATTCATTTTGGGGAGGCGGTGTTGACACACGTGACCGCCCAACCCACTTACGATATTGTGCATTATCGCTCACTTTGGGGCGGCTTCCAACTAACGCAGAACAAGACACATTTTGGTTATAAAACTATCTTCGAGGTCAACGGGCTGCCATCGGTTGAACTCAAATACCACTATCCAGGGCTTGAACCTGAACTTTTGTCAAAAATAAAGGAACAGGAACTGGCGACTCTGCACCTGAGCGATGCGATTATCTGTCCCTCGCGGGTGACACGCGAGTATCTGGCCTCTTTGGGACTGGACCGAAAAGCTGTTACCGTAATCCCGAATGGGGTCAGTCCTTCGGATTTTTCCCCATCTCCCTTGCCGGATCGCACAGCACGCCTGCCCGTGATGCTTTACATTGGCACCCTGGCCGACTGGCAGGGATTGGATGTCGTTATCAAAGCCTTGCCCTTGATCCTTGAAAAGCAGCCTGTTCAACTCAAGATTGTGGGGCGCGGGCGAAGCCGCCAGCGCAAGATGTTAGCAAAACAGATTCGCAAATTAGGATTGGAAGAGCATGCCATGGTTCAGCCGGCGGTGCCGCATCATGAAGTTCCGGCGTTGATTGCCTCGGCTGACATCTGTGTTGCGCCGCTCGGTCTCAACGATCGCAATATCACCCAGGGAGCCTGCCCCATCAAATTGCTCGAATATATGGCCGCGGGACGCCCGTTGCTAGCCTCCAATCTGCCCATCGTGCGCGAACTTGTCCGCGAGGATACGGATGCCCTGCTCTTTTCACCCAACGATCCAGAAGACTTGGCGCGACAAGCGCTGGCCTTACTGGGTGATTTCGAATTATCACAACGCTTGGCAGAAGCGGCTGCCGAGCGCGTCCTCTCGAAGTTTACCTGGCACGAAGCGCAGAAGAAGTTGGGGAAAGT
>DOTA01000291.1 GCA_003513015.1 Chloroflexota bacterium | reverse complement strand
GCCTATCTCTACCAACGTGTGGGAATGCAAAACGCCCGGCGCATCTTGGAAGTCGGCTGCGGGACAGGGGTCATTCTGGCCGATTTGCCTGCGCAGATTCCGCTCAAGGTGGGATTGGATGTTGACCAGGCGCGCTTACATATGGCTATACGCAATTCCCAAAGCACAGGATTTACCCAGGGAAACGGACATCTGCTCCCTTACCCGGATGGGTGTTTTGATGTCACCCTGTGCCATTTTTTGCTGCTATGGGTGACCGATCCGGCACAGGTGCTGCGCGAAATGCGGCGGGTCACNNGCGGGTGCTGCGCGAGATGCGGCGGGTCACGCGTCCCGGCGGCGCAGTGCTGGCGCTGGCGGAACCGGATTATGGCGGGCGCGTGGATTTCCCGGAGGAACTATCCATTTTAGGGCAGTGGCAAATGGAGTCGCTGCGGCAACAGGGGGCTGATCCGAGGATGGGGCGCAAATTGGCGGGGTTGTTCCACGGGGCCGGGGTAGAATTTGTGGAAACGGGAGCACTTGGGGGTCAGTGGTCGGGCCTTCCCGATTGGGATCAGTGGGAATCCGAGTGGGCGGTGTTGGAATCTGATTTAACGAAAACCTCCGATATTTTGAAAATCTCGGAGGTCGAAAATCTCAGGGAAATGGATCGATCCGCTTATCAGCGGAGTGAACGGGTGTTGTTTGTGCCGACTTTTTACGGCTGGGGGCGAGTGCCCTGATCGATGAGATCGTGTTCTACTTTATGAACGTGAGCATATAGATTGGCGACCCACTGTTTGCCATCTTGGGTAACATTTAAATACTTGATAGCCGGGCCAATAAAAGGATAGACCACGTTCCAATAAAACTTGGTGTAAGCCCGGCGCATGTGGCCGGGACTTTTGTAGCCGATCTGAGCGTTGACGCCGTTTTCTTCAAATTCGTAATATAGCGCCGGAACTTTGCGCAGGTAGCCAGGATCGCCGAGTTGGCCGATGAAATCTGCCGCCCGCAACAGGCCGGGATAATCGTCCGTTTGATCGTAAGCAGGATCATTGGGGACGGGGAAACGGGTGCGCTCAATAAAATCGGCGATGAGTTGGGGATCAACTACATCCACCAGAGTTTTCTGGGTGCCGAAGCGCTCGAAAACGAATAATTTGCTGCGATCCACGTGATAAGGGGTTAGCACAGAATCGGTGAATTCATCTGAGAGACACACCAGATCAGCCTCCAAACCAGTGGCATAAAGGCCAGGTTGATCGGCTTGGCAGACGCCGCGCACATAACCGATATCATGGGTGAGCAGCGCCATGGTGAAGTGTAGCCAATCCCTGGGTGTGACACCGCCTTCGGAGATATGCTTGCCTTTGAGGATGGCCTGCCCGACCAGGGTCACCAGGATGGTATGTTCGACATCATGATAGAGATTATCGGAGTTAGCAATGTTTTCGAGGGCCAGTCGCCCGGTCCATTCGATGATGTTGGCGTATTGGGGTTCGATTTGGCTGTAGTTTTGGCGATAAGATTCGTGGAGTTCGGCCACAAACCGCTCGATCATCATCTGACGGAAATTCAACATCAGCCCACCTTATTCCTTCGGCAAACCCACCCGGATTTGCCCATCAACCACCTGCACAGGATAGGCCGGGATGGCCTCCACCGCCGGGAGGGTCAGGGCTTTGCCATCGCGCACATCAAAGCGCGCCCCATGACGCGGGCAGATGATTTCGTGATCTTCGAGGTCACCATCTCCGAGGGGGCCATCATCATGCGAGCACAAATCTTCGATGGCGTAAATTTGCCCGGCGATGTTGAAAATTACCAGAAAATTTTCGCCAATTTCCACGAAAAGACGCTCGCCATTGGGAAGTTCATCGGCGGCGGCGACTTCGTAGAAATCGCATTCGGAGGGATCGAGGGTGGAGTAGGTCATTTCAAGTGCCAAGTGCCAAGTGCCAAGAACGATTTTACCTGACACCAAAACACCCGGCACCGAAGAACTTATTCCACTAAATCATCATTGGCTTCGCCCAGGCCGTAGGCGCCAGCTTTGAGCACTTTGAGCGAGAGCAGCGCGCATTTCAGGCGCACGGGGCCGAGTTCGATGCCCAGCAAATCGAGCAGATCATCTTTGGTGAGGGCTTTGACCTCCGCCAGGGATTTGCCGACCACGCTTTCCATCAGCAAATCCGCAGAGGCTTGCGAGATGGCGCAGCCCTGTCCGCTGAAGGCCGCCTCAGTGACGGTGTCATTTTCGTCCAGGCGCAAATCCACGCGGATGTGATCACCACATAGGGGGTTATCATCCTCAAAGGAAATATCGTGCGGGTCGAGTTCCCCGCGAAATTGCGGGGATTTGTAGCGTTCAATAATGAGTTCTCGGTATAGATCGTCCATAGGGGAATGTATCCAGGTAAACAAAGCAAAAGGGTAGACGATCTCACGGTTTTCCGTGTTTACTTATCTACCTGTTTCCCTGTTTACGCAAACATCTCTTTCACTTTATAAATGCCAGCAACCAATTTATCGACTTCCTCGAAGGCGCTGTAAATATAAAAACTGGCGCGGGCGGTGGAGGTGATACCAAATTTATCGTGGAGGGGCTGCGCACAATGATGCCCGGCCCGCACGGCAATGCCATGCATATCCAAAACTTGTGAAATATCGTGGGCGTGTAGATCGTCCAACAAAAATGAGACGACCGCGCCTTTCTGCTCGGCCTCTGGGCCAAAGACCCGCACTCCGGGAATTTCAGCCAGACGCTCCAGAGCATAGGCTACGATCTCTTGCTCATAGGATTCGACCGCCACCATACCGATCTGATTCAGATAATCAACCGCGGCTCCAAAGCCAATCGCTTCGGTGATGGCGGGCGTCCCGGCCTCGAATTTGTGGGGGATACTGTTGGGCTGAAAGGAGCGTAATTCCACGCGTTTGATCATATCCCCGCCGCCCATAAAGGGGGGCATGGCCTCCAGCAGTTCCTTGCGCCCGTAGAGCGCACCAATTCCGGTGGGGCCGAGCATCTTGTGCGCCGAAAAGGCCAGAAAGTCGGCATTCAAAGCTTGCACATCCACGGGTAGGTGCGGCACCGATTGAGCGCCATCTACCAGGGTGACGGCTCCGGCGGCGTGCGCCAGGACGATGATTTCTTTAGCGGGGTTGATCGTCCCCAAAACGTTGGACATCTGCGTAAAGGCAACCAACTTGGGTTCCAGGGTCAAAAGCTCCCGGTAGGCATCCAAATCGAGCAAGCCATCCTCGGTGACGGGGATAAACTCCAGGCGCAGATTCTTCTCCATCGCCAGGATTTGCCAGGGCACCAGGTTGGAGTGATGCTCCATCTCGGTCAGAATCACCACATCCCCGGCTTTGAGGTTGGCGCGCCCCCAGCTTTGCGCCACCAGATTGATCGATTCGGTGGTGTTGCGCGTGTAGATCACCTGCCGGGCCGAGGGGGCATTGATAAATTTGGCAATTTTGCCGCGGGCCTCTTCGTAGGCCGCGGTGGCTTCTTCGGCCAGCACGTGGATGCCACGGTGGATATTGGCATTGGAGTGATAGATCAGCCGCTCCATCGCCTCAACCACCTGCCGCGGCCGTTGGCTGGTTGCCGTGGAATCGAGATACACCAGCGGCACGCCGGGATGCACTTCACGCGCCAAAATCGGGAAATCTTCCCGGATTTTAGCAACATCTAAAGCAGTCGTTTGAATATTCATACTCTACGATAGGAACTCGACTTCTGACAGAAGTCGAGTTCCTGTGAGGCTAGCTGCGCTTCTTCTTGCGCCGCCGCATATTGGATGATTCCTTAGGGCACCACAAAACGTGATCGGGCACCATCCAACCATCAGTCAGATAAACGTTTTCGTGGAACTGCACAGCGACCATTTTGGGGTCTACCTGCACAATCACGCCTTGCAGCCACCCGCGAATGCGTTCTTCATCTTCGTTATCATGATCGCAAAAGACCTCGACCACATCCCCCACCTCGTAATCCCGTTCGCTTTCCGGGGGTGCTGAAAAAGGTAAACTTGCCAATTCCGCCTCCAATTAGATACAAGTTACAAGCTACAGGCGATAAGTAAAAATCCCTGATCAGCTGACTTGTTGATTCTTAGACCATTTTCGCTTCGATGGCTTGCTGGAAACGCACCCGCACCCCTTCGAAGGGGATACGCTGCATGATGGGATCGAAAAAGCCCTCCACGACCAACCGCTCAGCCTCATCCATGGGGATACCGCGGCTGCGCAGGTAAAAGACCAAATCGGGATCAATTTTACCAACAGTTGCGCCATGTGTGCAGCGCACATCATCGGCCAAAATTTCCAAACCAGGGATCGAATCGGCGCGGGCGTTTTCGCTCAGCACCAGATTGCGATTGGCCTGATACCCATCAGTTTGCTGGGCACCGGGTGCCACATAAATCATACCCTGCCAAACCGAGCGGCTGTGCCCCTTGAGCGCGCCTTTAAAGAGCAAATCGCTAGTGGTGTGCGCCGCCATATGATTTTGCTGGGTGTCATGATCCAGATGTTGAGCGCCATCAGTGAAGTAAAAGCCCGACATGCGCCCAGTTGAGCCCTGCCCCACCAGATCAAGATCGGAGAAGTTTTTGGTCAGACGGCTGCCAATCGCGCCGAAAATCCAGTCTAAATTGCCGTCGCGTTCCACCTGGGCGCGCTCGTGGGTGAAGTTCCACACGTTAC
>DOTA01000237.1 GCA_003513015.1 Chloroflexota bacterium | reverse complement strand
GCGCTTCACTGGGGATGGGCAGGGCCTCGATAAACCCTTTGGCCCGGAATTTTTCAACATAGTCGCGCACTACCCAATAATCTAGGCCGACTTCATCAGCAATATCAAAGATGGTGTGCTGACCTTCGAAGCGCATCATGATTTTTTCGATGGCGCGGTTGAGTTCCCAATTTTCGCGCCAATCGACCCACAGACCGTTCCCAGAGAGGAACACCGGCCCCCGGAAGGTGCGCCTGGGAATGTAATTGGTCGCGTACACCCGCACGATCTGCTCGATGACATCTGCGGCCCCCTGGAGCATCTCCTCCTGGATGATCTCGAGGTTGTCATCCGTGGTGTGGTATTCGTCGTAAGGCCAGCGGTTGACCGAAATGCAGGGCACATTCACGCCGGGGCCGTTGATGACGCGCTCATCGTTGGCGGGATGGGCAGCAAAGTCGCGCTCGGCGTGCTCAGTATCCCGTAAAACGTAGGCTGTGATGCGATCCAGCAAATGATCGTGCTGCCGGGAATGATGCCAGGCAATCGGGCTAACGTTACCGGTCATTTCAACAAAGATGCCGCCCTTGAGTTGCGGAATCAAATCTTCGTGGTGGGCTAAATAGGCGATGGTGCCAATCGTCTCGGGGCCAAACCAAAAGCGCACCGACAGCGACCCAGGCGGCAGCGGATTCTCGGCCAGCCGATGCGCCACTTCAATGGCAGTGACGGTTCCGGCCAGATCGTCGTTAGCCTGCATGGGGTGGCAAAGATGCGAGGAAATGAGCAACTCACCAGCATCCTTCGACTGAGCCAGCGCTCCGCTCAGGATGCTTTCTCTGGGGTGAAGCACACTCGTTGAGACACGGAAACCCTCGGCAGGGTCAGTTTGGAACTCCACTTGGATAACGGCGCGATATTGGAGGCCGCGATCCAACCCGTCGAATTGATCCTTCGAGAGGCANNTCGTTGAAATACAGGTGCGGTTCGAGTTCGTCCCAAGTGAGAACTCTATCGATGGGCAGCGAATACGAAACCAGGTGCAGGGGGTTGTTCGCAAAATCGACAATGCGCTGGCCGTCTGCGGTTTCGAGATAGGCCGCGTGGACCACGTAGCGCTCCGGCACCATCCAGGTCCACACCGGCGTTCCGGGGGCATAGGTTTCGATGGTGTAATTACTGACCGCAGGCATAGCCTCGCCGACGAGGCGCAGGGCTTCATCCATTTCATCCGAGGCCAGCGTGCGGTGCAGGGGCAGGAGTTGGGCAAGGAAGGGTTTGAGTTCCATAAGAGTGGCAGGTTTTAGGTGGCAGGGGAAAACGGAATTGAACCGCTAAGCTTCGCGAATTTACGCTAATTGAATATAAACCTTCGCGATACTTCGCGTAAATTCGCGGTTCAAAATTCCGATTTACTCTTCTACGGTGTACAACAATCGCGGATCGCGCCGCATTTCTCGGGCGGTGAATTCGTAAACTTCATTGGCTTGCATTAGGCAAACTTTGGCTTCACCAATCTGGCGCACGGTGATGATCCCGGCTGCTTCCATCAAATTGCCCATCGGGTCAACGCGGGTTTTGACACCCTTGTCAAGATCGCGCACCAGCATGCTGAAGGTTTCCTCAGAAGTGTTGCCAGCTTCATCCGTGACCAGACCGGTAAATTCTTTCATGTAGCGATAATCAACGCCTTCCATCTCTTCCACATGATGGAAAAATGTCATGCTATCGTTATAAATCAGGCCGATCACCAATATTTTGCCATACAACTGGCGCAGCTTAGCGAACAACGAATTGGCCCCATAACTGCTCTTGTAGCGCTCGCCGGTGAGAAAATCCGCGTTTCTGCCCAACACCGCAAACGAATAAATCGGGTGAAATACGCGCCGGGCCGCGGGGTTCTCGCGCACCATGTTGGTGATCGCTCCCATATGCGAAGGCGTCGTGCGCACATCCCAGGGTTCGCCCTTGCAAAAATCAAAATTAAAAGTCGGCATCACCAGCGTGCCATCAGCACCCAACACCGCCAGCAGCGCCTCGATCACGGTTTGCGGGCCACCCTCCACGCCACCCAAAGATTTATAGGATGAGTGGACCAGCAAGGTATCGCCGGGCTGCACGCCAATAGCTTGAATATTTGCAACCAGATCATCAAAAGATAGCATGGATTTCTCCTATTGGATTTACAACTGCTAAGATCAAGCATCCTAAACCTGTTGAAGGATGCAGCTCTCCTAACCACGCACACTTCGACAAGCTCAGTGTGCTATTTAGTTGGAAAACGATTCCGCACGTCAGCGGTTCAGGGCGATCTCGTAAGCCTCGAAAAGCCGGGGGAAGTTCTTTTCCCAGTTTCCGCGTGATTCCGCTAAAGCACGCGCAGCCTGACCCATAGCGGAGATCTGACCCCGACTCTCCACCGCATGGAGGATCCCATTGGTCAGGGATTCTACATCTCCATCACGGAACAGCCAGCCCACCCTTCGACTATGCTCAGGGTGCACCTCCTCACTCACCCATTCCCGATTCCCCGGAATATCGCTGAGCAAAACCGGGGTACCGCTGGCGAGTGCTTCGAGCAACGAGATCGAGGTACCATCACTGTGCGAGGTAGAAATATACAAATCCGCCGCCTGATAAAACTCGGGCAATTTATCTTGCGAAATCTGGCCGGGAAAATGCACCTGATCCAGCACACCGCCTCGCTGTAAAATCTGCCGGATGGTAGGCGCTAACGGCCCATTCGCCAGCATAAACAGGCGCAATTCCGGGCGTTGGTGTGCCGCTTTGACAAAAGCGCGTGCCAAATCTTCCACACCGTAGAGCGGCGACCAACTCCGCACAGAAAGCAACACGAATTTCTCATCATCCCAACCGAGACGTTGCCGCAGTTGCGAATTAGGGGTTTTAGGATGCGGAATCGGTGTGAAGCGTTTGATATTCGCGCCCCACGGGAAGGTGACGATCCGCTCGGGGGCCATGCCGTACTCGATGGCTAAGTTTCGGATCGTGTCGCAATCACCCACCAGGGCCGCGCTGCGCTTGAGTGTGTAGCGCGTGGCCCATTCCCAGGCGCGGCCGTTATGCACATCGTGCAGGAGATCGTAGCCCCAACTCATCGTCACCAGGGGACGGAATCCGCTCAGGGCTACGAGAAATGCCGATCCCTGAATCGGCCCTGCCTGAATCAGATCGGGCTTGAAGTTGCGGATCACCTTTTTGAGACCAGCCAACAACCGCGGACCATCCATGAATCTCGCCGGGGTTTGGCCCCCCACCCAAGGGATTTGCTGAATCTGAGGGGGCAGGGGTCGATCATCCAGGGCGTGTCCCCGGCGCTCCAACTGCAAAAATCCGATTTCATGCTCGGTTTGCGCCAGAGCGGCCAAAAAACGGTGGTCGTGGGTGGTGTAATCGCGGGAGAAGTAGAGAATGCGCACTCATTCCCCCAAATCCACCCAGCGCAGTTCTTTGCCGAGCGGCAGGTCAGTGAGGGCGCATGTGCCAATCACCTGCTCAATTTGGTCAGGTTTGATGGCTCCGGGCGTGGCTGGGCGCAGCACGTCGATCATCTCGCGGGTGAAGGTTTCGCCAGCTTTGATATCGCGAGCGGCGCGCAGGCAACGACGTTGAACTATGGCGGTCTGTATTTCGTTGGCGCAAATGAATTTATCGGCGCTGCCGAGGGCGCGTTCGAGCAAACGGGTTTCTTCAACCATTTTGGCCCAATTTTCGGGGTTCATGGCAAATTTGTGGTCAGGGCCTTCGCGGTCGTTGCTATCGGTGAAGTGCCGTTCGATGACGCGCGCCCCGAGGGTCACCGCTGCGATCACGGGGGCTACGGCGTGCGTGTGATCCGAGAGACCCAAAATCACGTTGGGGAACATGGCGGCGTAGGTTTTCAGCACGTTCAAATGCAGGTGATCGTAATTCTCCGGGCTGGCAGTGTAGTTGGTGTTGCACTGCATCAAAACCAGTTGGGGATTGATCTTGAGAATGGCATGCACGGCTTTTTGCACTTCGCCAATGGTGGAGGCTCCGGTAGCGATAAAAAATGGCTTGTTCTTCGAGGCCATGCGCTCCAAGGCTTCGATCCAGTCGATTTCACCAGAACCAGCTTTGTAAACCGGCACATAAGCATCGAGAAAGTCAATCGCGGCGAAATCGTAGGGTGAGGAGAAATAGTCGATACCCACTTCGTGGCACTCTTCCATCAGGGTCAAAGTCCACTCGAAGGGAATCGAGGCCGCCCGATAAACTTCGACAACCGATTTCTTCCAATTGGCCTGATGCGAAACCTGCCCGCCGCTCATGGCTTTGAAGCCATAATCCGAAACGATCTTAGGAGCGTCGAAATTCTGAAATTTAGCGGCATCCGCCCCAGCCTCTTTCGCCAGGCGAATCAGAAGTTTGGCACGCTCAAGATCACCATCGTGGTTGGCAGCAATATCAGCGATGAAGTAGGTGGGGTGATTCAGACCGACTTTACGGTCGGCAATCTTAATTTCGGGGGCGGGAATGGACATGAATACCTCCTGTTAGCTGTCAACTATTTGCTAACCGCTAACCGCTGAATAGATTGTGGATAACCTTGTTGATAAAGTTGGTAAAACCGCTCGATTCCTGTGGATATGGTGGGGGGTGTTTCGCCCAAGTCGTGGATCAGTTTGTCAACCCGCAGGGTGAGATTCGGGGAACGCGCGGCTGTCAGGGCTGATTCCGTNNCACCAAAATCATATTTGGTCATGCTGTCACTGCTAAGTACGTGATACAGTCCGGTCAATTCCAGCTCCAACATACGGAAGAAAATACGGGCAATATCGTTCACCAGCAAGGGGCAGAAATACACATCCGTGAAGCCCATCACCGGATTGCCCGCGCTCAAGTTGTTAAAGAAAAACTCCGCGAGGGAACGCCGCCCTTTCAGGCTCCAACCGAAGAGGTTGACGCGGGCGATGAGCGCGGCGGGATTGGCCGCAGCCACCGCTAGTTCAGCTTGGTATTTGGTTTGGGTATAGATGCCGACCGGGCTGGCGGGGTCTGCCTCGGTGTAGCCGCCGGTTTTCCCATCGAATACCGCGTCCGTGGAAACATGGATCAGGCGCGCTCCGCCCTGCTGACATTGCTCTGCCAGTTTGCGGGGGAGGTCGGTATTCAATTCCCAGGCCAGTTGCGGATTTTGCTCGCAGGCTTCCAGACTGGCAAGGGCGGCGCAGTGGATGACCCAATCGGGCTGGGTCTGATCGAGCAAACGCTCGACTGCGCCGGGTTCCAGCAGATCGGCTGGCAGGACGGTGAAGGCCTCGGTTTTGATCCCGTGGCTATTGACCTGTCCAAAAACCGTGTGCTGGTCGGCGGCTTCAAGGGCGGTATTCAGCCCCAAAAGTCCGCTGGCACCCGTGATAAGGATGCGCATGGGTTTGTGTGTAAATCAGTATACAGGTACACAAGTAAACAGGTATCTAGTTACGTATTTCCGTGTATACCTGTTTACTTGTCTGCATTTTTACTACTTGCCTTGCTTATGTGCTAACTCAAACGGCTCCACCAACTCGCGAATTT
Source organism: Chloroflexota bacterium (assembly GCA_003513015.1). Lineage (GTDB taxonomy): Bacteria > Chloroflexota > Anaerolineae > Anaerolineales > UBA11858 > UBA11858. Next base: position 488 of record DOTA01000237.1, on the reverse strand, counting down.
GCGCTGCGGTGAGCCACTCGGTGTTGTTATCGGAGGTGTATTTGAAGCCATCTTCAACGCGGCGGCCTTCGACGCTCCAATCGTGCCGGAACCACAGATGGCCGACGGGTTCCACCACGAAGCGGTCTTCCAACTCCACGGTGGAGCGCGATTCGTCGCGCGAGATCATCATCTCGTGCAGTTTTTCACCGGGGCGGATGCCCATAATTTCGATCTCGGCCGTGGGGGCAATCGCGCGGGCCAGATCCACGATTTTAGTGCTGGGAATTTTGGGGACGAAGACCTCCCCGCCGTGCATGCGCTCGATGTTCGAGATCACAAAACGCACGCCCTGCTCCAGCGAGAGCCAGAAGCGCGTCATGCGCTCATCGGTAATAGTGAGTTTATTGCCATTTTCGCGCTGTTGGATGAAGATCGGCACCACGGAGCCGCGGCTGCCGACCACGTTGCCATAACGGACGCAGCTCAAACGGGTTTGCTTATCGCCG
>DOTA01000470.1 GCA_003513015.1 Chloroflexota bacterium | reverse complement strand
AAGGGCAGCGATTTGCTGGGGCAGTTTTCGGCGCATTTTTTGCAAATGTTGCAAAAATCGATCAGGGCACGGTTGGGTTCCCTGGGGATGGTAGGTAACGCCAAATCAACGGTGACCACCCCTAAACGCACGCGCGGTCCCTGCCGTGGAGTCATCAACAGGGTGATGCGGCCAATTTCCCCCAATCCGGCATCGCGCGCCACCAATGGCGCNNGCTAACTGTACCGCCACCCGCGCGGCTTCAACGTACTGCCGGGCGCTTTCCATGGAGGTGGGTGCCTGCGGGGCAGTGCCCACCATCTCAAAATCCATTTCAACAGTGAAAGCTATCGCATGGCTATGGGGCAGCCTGACCGGCTCACCGTAGATGCCGGTACCCCGGCCAACGTGTGAATACAAATGATAAGGGCGCAACTCGGTAATGCCTACATCGCGCGCACCAAAATAGTGCGCCAGCCCCACCACAAAATCGCGCATCTGCGTTGGACTGAGCGATTTCGTATCACCGGCAATTGGTCCATTGACGGACTCGCGCAAGGCGCTGGTAAGATCAAAGCTGCCATCGGTGGCGGCAAAATGGAAGGAGTTGGCAAACTTGGCCTCCGGCGAGAGCAGCCCGGGTTGGGCGCGGGTTTGGCGGTCGCCCTTCTCGTGTTCGGGGTGCATCTCGTAATAAACCTGATACTCCGGGCTGCCCGGTTGCAAATAGGCGCGGGCAAACATGATTTCGCGCTCATCAAAGCGGCGAGTGGGGGTATCTGGGCCGATTTCGACTTTGCCGATGGGGAGCCAAAACAGGATGATGGCCGCGATCAATAGGATGTTCAGGAACCCTAAAAAGAGCAACTGACCCGGAAACGGGAGGGCTACCGCTAAAAAGAAGAGGGTCGCGCCCCCAAGCCCAACCGCCAACGCCACCTGCGTAGCGCGTTGTTCTTCTTCTCGGTAAGAAACCCAGCTAAACACTAAAAAAAACAGGAACCATACTCCCCCAAATCCCGTTAACAGCAACTCTGTGATGTTTTCCATCGTGCCTCGCACTTTGCCAGTAGCAGTTTCGTTGCTTGATTATAACCGTTTTGTCAGTTGATCCCTGCCGCCGAGATTCTGTTAACATTGCCGAAAATACAGTAAAATACGCCATCATTTTTAAATTGGAGAAAAAACCTGTCATGAAAAAAACACTTAAATGGATGGGAATCACCCTGGGAGTTTTGCTCTTATTTTTAGTTTTATTGTTCGGTTATTGGTTTTTGCGCCCCAATCAGGCGCAGGTCAACCCAGAGATCGTTGCCCAAACCTGGGATGTGGTCAAGGATGATGCGCATAACTCGAACACCGATATGATCGAATGGGGCGATGCCTACTATCTGGCCTATGTTTCCTCGCCATTCCATTTTGGCAACGATGAATCGGTGATGCACGTGACCCGCACCTACGATCAGGGCCAAACCTGGGAGGAAGTCGCGACCTTCAACCCGCCGGGCGAGGATATCCGCGACCCCAAATTGGCGGTGATCGACGATCAACTCTTTTTATATGCGCTCAAAAATACCGATTTTTTGGCGGAACCCTACCTCACGGTTTACGCGGTTTCCGAAGATGGCGAAACCTGGAGCGATTTTGAGGATATTCCCGGGCTGGATGGCTGGCTGTTTTGGCGGCCGATCACCCAGGATGGCGAAACCTTCTACAATTCGGCGTACTGGTACGAGCATGGCAAGGCCGTGCTGCTCAAATCTACGGATGGCGTTAATTGGGAAATCGTGGCGACCATCAGCCAGGGGGAACGCAACGATGAGACTGAGATCGAATTTTTGCCCGATGGGCGCATGATCGCCACCGCTCGCATGGAGTATGGCGCCGCGACCGATGGCATCTTCGGCGATACCCAGGGAGCGACCTTGATTGCGGTGGCGGAGCCGCCCTACGATGCCTGGACGGAACTGCTGCAAAGCAAAGTTACCCGCCTGGATGGGCCGTACCTGTTCACCTATAACGATCGGGTCTACGCGGTGGGACGCTACCAGCCCGATTTAGGCCACAGCGGACCACTGACTGCCCAGGGCAGCGCGCTCTCCCGTAAGCGCACCGCTCTCTTTGAAGTGCGTGAAGATGGATTGGCGTACCTGACGGATTTGCCCAGCAGTGGCGATACTTCGTATGTGGGTTTGGTCGTAGATGGCGATGCCGCCTACCTCACCTATTACACCAGCCCCACAAATCACGATTATCCCTGGTTTATGGGGATGCTGCTGCCTACTGCGGTGGAGATGGCGAAGATTGATCTCCCCGCGCTGGAAGCGCTGGCTGATCAGATCTCGGCACGCTAAAATTCAGAACCCCCGTTTTTGCCCTTCCCAGGGCGGTAAGGCCCCGGCTTGGAACTCATCCACGCTGGGGCCTTTTAGATTCCCCAACCGCCAGAGGCGTGGGCGCGATTTTCAAATCGGCAATGGTGCACGCCAGCTTGAGTACGCGAGTAGATAACTGCATCTGATTCATGATTATGTTTCAGATCAAGAATCGGCTGGTGTAAAGCAGAAGATTTACCCATGAATGTGCAAATGAAACTATAACTGAGAGAAGTGATAGTACCAATCACTTCACCATTCCACCAGTTTCCAAATTTCGGGCTCCCAAGCCTCCACGTTCTGACCAATTTCTGCAAAGATGGCCACGGCTTGTTTGAGTTGTGCAATGGCAGATTCAGTCTGACCGCTGGCGCGTAAAGTGTCAGCCAGATTATTACGCAAGGCAGCTTCCAGATGTCGATCCCCAACGCCGATGCACTCATCAAGGGCACCTTGAAGGGTAGCAATCGCTTGCACATAATCTCCATTGTCAGACTGCGCCAGGGCCAGATTGTTAAGGGCCGCAATCTGCGCACTGGGGTTGTCGAGTTGGCGGGCAAAGGAAAGGCTATTCGTGAGATGCTCCAAAGTCGCATCGGGGCATTGACCTGCTCGCGCCAGCACTCCCAATAGGTTATGAACCTGTGCCAAGGCCAACGGAGCGCCACTGGATTCCGCCAAACCCAGAGCTGCTTGGGCCAGATTCTGGGCTTCCTCTGTTTTTCTCTCTCGATGACAGGCCAAACTCCAATCAGCGCGCACCTCGGCTTCAAAGGCTTTTTGCCGCTCCGGGGGTAAAGCCTCCAAATCGTAGAGGGCTGCCTCGAAATGGCAGGCGGCCTGTTCCCAGAATCCGCGGCGCAGGTAAACTCGTCCAATTTTTTGTTCGATGGCTGGCAACCGTGCCGATGGGCTAAAGGCAGCCGCAGCTTCATATTGCTGAATGGCCTGCGGATAATCGCCTTGGAGTGTGTATAAATCCCCAAGTTCGATTAACACCTCCGATTTCTGTGGATAACCCAAAGCCAACGCAGCTTGGAAATGTGCCAGGGCATCGGCATTGGCACGAATGGCACGCGCCATCTGCCCGGCCTGAAAGTAGTAGATGGCGGCTTGCTCGGGTAGGCCAGCTTGCTGAAAATGGAAAGCAATCTGCCCGTTTTGTGAGCGTTTAGATGGTAGATGAATCCGTTCGACCAAAGACTCGGCGATCCTGCGATGCAGTAAACGAAGGCGAATCAAACTGATTTCTGCCAGCACCAAGGCTCGCACCTGCTCTTGTTTAAAATCGTAGCGAGTTACTGAGGGGTAAGCCGCCTGAATCGGCAATTCCCGCACCAAATTCCGGCTGAGCAATTCTTCAATCCCCTGGATGATTTCTTCTTCGGTGCGCCCACTCACCGTTTGGAGCAGATCGCTCTCGAAGGTGCGCCCAATCACCGCCGCGGCTTGCAGAATTTGGGAGGCTGAACCACTCAGATTTGCGAGACGAGTTTGCAACATTCCGCGCAGGCCTGCCGGGATGGGCCAATGGCTGGTTGCCAATTCCGAGGAAATCTCCCCCACCCGAGCAGCCTGCAAATATTCCACCAGGAAATGGGGAAAGCCCTGGGAGACTTTCACGAGTTGATCTTTAAACGCAGGTGGAAAAAGCTGAACATTTCTCTCGAATTGTTCGATTAAGGCTAAGGCTTGATCCGGCTCTAAAGGTGACAATTCGAGGCGTAGCGTAAACTCGGAATCGTTGAAAATTTGCTCAAGTTTCCCCGTGATCGAGGTGTTTTCCCTTTGCCAGGTAACCAACAAAAATATAGGACGTGCCCGCAAGCGCCGTGCCAGGTAGGCCAGCAAATCCAGGGTAGATTCATCCGCCCATTCCAGATTGTCAATGAAAATCACACCGGGTGATGGGCCGCTGACCAAGGCCATCAGGGCCTGGCAAACCCCTTGGTAAAAACGGGTCTGTGCGCCCGGCCCTGCGGTTGGCTGTGCCGGTGGTAAGTCCGGGATGATGGTGGACAGTTCGGGCACCAGCAAGGCCACTTCACTCAACCAGTGAGGATGCAAACCATGCCACCAGGGTTTACCCTGCGATTGACTGATTCCCTGGCGGAGCAAATCAATCAGTGGGGTGTAGGCCAGATTGCTCTCCCCGGCGTAGCCGCGTGCTGAGAGGGTGATCGCCCCGCGTTTTTGCAGATGTGTGCTGAATTCTTCGGCCAGGCGGGTTTTGCCGATGCCGGGTTCTCCGGTCAGGGCCGCGAAAACTCCGTTTTGACGGATTCCATCATAAATTCGGGTAAGTTGTTCCCATTCGGGTGCGCGACCAACCAGGGGAGCGGAATCCATCAGAGGTGCAGGTTGATCTTCGATCCATGTCGATGATCCAGTCCCAGGTATATCCTGGGGATTGATCACGGATACCGGTTCATGAGTCGTTGAATCTTCCAGACGATTTTCTTTAACGGTTTCGTAGAGATGGGTGGTTTCAGCAAGGGGCGGCACGCCCAGCTCTTCTTCCAGGATGCGAACACACTCGCGGTATTGGCGCAAGGCGGCGTTGCGCTGGTTACTTTGGGCGTAGAGGGTGATCAGGGCGCGGTGGGCGGCTTCGTTGAGGTTGTCGAGGGACAGCCAGCGCCGAGCGTATGAGAGGCCGGTTTGGAAATCGTGCTGCTCTTTATGGAGATTTACCAGGCGCTCTAAAACATTTGCCAATTCTCGGCGGAGGCGATCGGCCTCGAAAAACTGCCAGTCGTCAAAGGCGGCGCTATCGCGCAGGCTGAACCCCGTCATGAAATCGGCGGCGTAAAGATCGGCGGCTTGCTGAAGCGAGGCCAGGCAGTTCGGGCAAACCTGCCTTGCGGGATGTCCGTGGGTGCGGCATTCAAGCAGGGAGGCCTGGAAGGCGCTGACATCACACCATAAATCCTCCCCCGGTCGGAGGGCGATAACCTCGCGTCCAAAATCAACCAAATCATCATTCAGTGCGCCGCGCAAAGCGGAAAGGGTGCGGCGCAGCGCGCTCCGGGCCGCGCTCTGATCGGATTCGGGCCAGAATAAGGCCGCCAGCGAATCCCGGCTTTGGGGTTGGTTTTCGATCAAGAGATAGGCCAACAAAGCAAACGCTTTGCGGGTGTCAATGGCAACGGGCTGGCCCAGATACTCCAGGCGCGGGGTGCCAAAGAGGAAAAAATAGTAAGTGGGCATAGGCTAATTTTACTGGATATGTTACCAAATTGTAAGTTGAGCATTTGCCGTAACGTTTATCGTAACGGTTTCAATACGGGTAACAGGTATGATTAAGGCAATCGGCTGCTGAAAGATCAATCCCCAACCAATCAGCATCATATCAAAATTCGTTAACACAAATAAACGAAGGTATATATAATTATGGATAAATTTGGTCTAATTACAAATAATAAGGCAAAGATCAGCAATTACGCTATTGATGGTTTGATTTTTGGGTTGGCGAGTGGGATCGCGATGATTCTAAGCATGGCAATCATTACTTTGCTTTTGGGCGAATCACCTGCAGCTTTGTTGGAGCGCTTCAGCGCTGGCGAGCTGACCTCGCCGCTCCAGGGTTTGTTGAGCCACCTGGCAGTTTCAGCGATCTACGGGATGCTGTTTGGGGCGCTGATTTGGCCGGTGCTACGGCGTTTTGCATCCTCACAGTTCCTTATTTGGCTGGGCGGAATGGGTTATGGTGCGCTGCTGCTATTTTTAGCCCAGGTTGCCATTTTACCGGGCACGACTTCTACTCTGGCGCAACTTCCCTTTTGGGAGTGGGCTCTGGGGCATGGCATATACGGGTTGGTGTTGGGCGGTTTATTTACCAGGAAAGCGATTTAGGAATCCATGAAAATTTTAGAAACCAAACGTCTCCTTTTGCGTCACCCAGTTTTGGAAGACCTCGAGGCATATTTCGCCCTCTACCGCGACCCGGAGATGCGGCGATATTTCCCGGATGGCACCCTAACNNACCCCGAACTGGGTTTGTGGGCCACCATCCACAAGGAGACGGGGCAATTCATCGGGCGCTGCGGCCTGCTCCCCTGGACGATTGATGGGCAATTCGAGGTAGAGATTGCCTATATGATCGCCAAATCCCATTGGGGGCAGGGCCTGGGGACAGAAGCGGCACAGGGCATCCGGGATTATGCGTTTGAGAAATTGGAACTGACCCGGCTAGTTTGTCTAATCACGCCCGGGAATACCGCCTCGGTTCGGGTGGCAGAAAAAACCGGCATGGCGTTTGAAAAAACCGGCGAAGATGAATTGGGGCCCTTTCATTTATACGCCTTGCAGCGGGGTAGAAGCACATGACCAAAGACAAGCGTAATGCCATTTTTGCCTGGATATTTTTTGGGGTGATCGCCTCTGCCAACATTGGAGCAATCCTTTATTTCGCCCTGGAAAACCCTACGGGGACGCCGACCACCCTTTTTGAATTAACGTTTCCACTTGTTCCGGTCCTTTTCGCTCTGGTCGGCGCGTTGATTACTTCCCACCAACCACGCAACGTGATCGGATTGATCATGATGTTGCCGGGCACCTCCATGGCTTTTGTGGTGGACGCTTACATCGCCCCCTATTTAAACAGACTGGTGCCCCCTCCGGTTGATCCATCCCCTCTATTTCTGTTGGTCTTATGGTTCAGCAATTGGAACTGGCTGCTCCTGGTTCTGCCGGTGATGTTTATCATGCTTCTTTTCCCCACCGGTAAACCGCTGACTCCACGCTGGCGATGGGTAGTCTCATTTGGTGTTGGGATTCTGGCGATTTTTGTTTTCCTGATCACTTTTGCAGAAGTGATTGGGCCGGGAGCGGATGCCACCGTGTTCCAGGTTGATAATCCGATTGGCTTCCTGAGAGCGGAATGGGTGAATAAAATTGTCGGACCTTTCTTTTTTCTTTTCCCGGCCTGGATTTTCTTATGTGTGATGTCCCTGTTTGTGCGTTTCCGCCGCGCCCGCGGGGTGGAACGTGAACAAATCAAATGGCTGTTTTTCGCCGCAGCAGTTTTCGTCTTGTTTTATTTACCCTCCTTTTTGGGCAGCAGTTACAGCGAAAGCGATAATTTATGGAACCTGCTGCTGCCGATTGGGATGTCAACTTTTCCGATTGCGATCGGCATCGCCATCCTGCGCTACCATTTGTATGACATTGACATCATCATCCGCAAAACCCTGCAATATGCCCTCCTGACAGGGCTTTTGGTGCTGGTCTATTTTGGCAGTGTGATCTTGCTGCAAAGCCTGACGGAGACTTTTTTCGGGGAACAATCGCCGTTGGTGATCGTGCTCTCCACGCTGGCGATCGCGGCCCTGTTCAATCCCTTGCGTACTCGCATCCAGGAGTTCATCGACCGGCGCTTTTACCGCAAGAAATATGATGCCGAACAGGCTTTGGCCCAATTCGCCGCCACCGCGCGAGATGAAGTTGACATGGACAAATTGACTGCCGCGCTGCTGGGCATTGTCAATGAAACCATGCAATCGGAGAATACAAGCTTATGGCTGAGAAAGTAATGAGCAACCCAAAGGCATCCGGATTACGATCGCGTTTTGACCTCGCGGGGTGGCTCACCCTCCTGGTAGTGATCAGCGTACTGGTTTTTGGGGTCATCGATGCCAGTTACCGGCATACCCTGCCTACGGATGGCTGGGCGATGGGCGAGGCAGGCGATGTAACCTTTTTGCGCGATCTGGCAAGCCTAAATCCCCAGCTACAACGCGGCGACATCCTGGTCTCCGTCGAGGGCATCCCAGTGGAATTCCAGAGCATCAGTGAATCGGACTTGCTTCAAGCGCGTGTGCAAGCCGGGAACACGCTGACTTATCGCATCCATCGGGGTGACAAAGAGCTGGAAATCCCTGTAACAATTGGACATTGGCCTTCTGGGCTTAATTTTTGGAAAGCGTACCTTACACCAAGCGAAGTGTTCAACCTGATTTCGACAATCGTGCAATTCGGGTTGGCAATCTTCATCTTTTTTCGCAAACCCGATGATCCGGCGGCGGGCTCGTTGCTTTTGATCATGGCTGCCTTCACTTCGATCGCCATTGTGGAGGTGATTCCATTTGGGTATGTTACTTGGTTAGACCCCACCGCAGATTTTCTTCAAAGCCGCCTGGCAAACATGTTGCTGATGGGTTTGTTTCCATACAGCATCATTCGTTTCGCCATGACCTTCCCTAAACCTAATCCATCTTATCTGCGTTTTGCGTGGACTCCCATAGCTGTTGGCGGAGTTGGGTTTACACTGCTTTTATTTTTTCCGGATTCTCCCTTAAGTTGGTTCTGGTTTGTGCTGTCATTTCTCTCGGCGGTCGGTATCCTGGTTCACAATGCCTTTACAATGCACGATGCGGTCAGCCAGGCGCAGATCCGCTGGGGGGTTGGGGGATTCGTGTTAGGGTTTGGTACGCTAGCACTCATGTTTCTTTTGAACACCATCGGGATTGTGATGATTCCGCAGGAAGCCTTCAATGTGGTCGGCTCCTGGGTTTTTATGGTCATGGTAGCAATGATCGCGGTGGCGATCTTGCGCTATCGGTTGTTCGATATTGACATCATCATCCGTAAAACCTTGCAGTATGCCCTGCTGACCGGGCTTTTGGTGCTGGTCTATTTTGGCAGTGTGATCTTGCTGCAAAGCCTGACGGAGAATCTATTCGGAGAGCAATCTCCGCTTGTGATCGTGCTTTCCACGCTGGCGATCGCCGCCCTGTTCAACCCCCTTCGCATCCGCACCCAGGATTTCATCGATCGCCGTTTTTACCGCAAAAAATACGATGCCGAAAAGGCGCTGGCTCGCTTCGCTGCTGCCGCTCGGGACGAAGTGGCGTTGGATCAGTTGACTGCGAACCTGATGGCCGTGATTGCTGAAAATTTGGAACCTGAGGGAATCTCTCTATGGCTCAAATAAAACCAAACGAATTCAAATCTGATCTGATTGTAGTGGGTGGTGGACCCGCCGGGGTAACCGCGGCTTTACGTGCCCGCGAATTGGGTGCAAGCGTCACGTTGGTCGAACGCAACCGCATGGGCGGCACCTGCACAAATGATGGCTGCGTGCCTACCCGCGTGCTGGCCCACACCGCTCGTTTGCTGCGCGAGGCCGAGCAATTTCCCGAATATGGCTTGATCAGCGACAATCCCAAACTGGATTTTACCCAGGTGATGCGCCGCGCTGCCCAAGTTGTATACACCATCCAAGAGAAAAAACAGCTAATTGGCCACCTTGCCGATGTGGATGTGCAAGTTTTTAGCGAAGTGGGTGAAGCCCGCTTCCTGGATGCCCACACCTTGGGCTTGCCCGATGGCCGTCGTCTGAGCGCCGAAAAGTTCATCTTGTGTGCGGGAGGCCGCGCCCGGCGGTTGGATTTCCCCGGCGCTGAACTGGCTCTGACCCACAGCGATGTTTGGGCGCTCAAAGCCCTGCCTTCTTCGGTCATTATTGTCGGTGCAGCGGCCACCGGTTGCCAGTTGGCCTCGATCTTTGCAGCTTTTGGCGCAGAAGTTACTTTGCTGGAACGCAGCGACCACATCCTGGGGAACGAAGATCAGGCCATTGCGGAGGTGGTCAGGCAAGCTTTTCACCAACGCGGCCTGCGGATCATCACCGGGATCGAGGGCCTCCAACGGATCGAGGGGCAGGGAAACTCCCGAATTGTGCATTACACCCACAATGGTCAAGATCACCAACTCCAGGCCCAGGCTGTAATGCTCTCCACCGGCTGGGTAGGCAACCTTTCAGGGTTGAACCTGCCCGCGGCCGGGGTCGAAACCATAGGGCATTACATCCCAGTCAATGATTACCTGCAAACCAATCAGCCCCATATTTTCGCGGCGGGCGACATCACCGGGCGCATGATGCTAGTGCAAAGCGCCGGGTACGAAGCCCTGGCCGCGGCTGAAAATGCCGTATTGGGTAGCGGTCATCCCGAAAAGCATCCCATCGTGCCCCATGGCGGTTTCACCGACCCGGAGTATGCCAGTGTCGGGCTGACCGAAGCACAGGCTCAGGTAGCCGGGGAGTATCTGGTTGCCCAGGCAGACTACCGCGAGCTGGATCGGGCAGTGATTGATAACCGCACGGCCGGCCTTTGCAAGCTGATCGTCTCGCCCGAAAATAACCGTATCTTGGGCGCGCATGTGGTGGGCGAGCAGGCTTTGGAGATCGTCCACATGGCGGCAGCAGGCATGGCCGCGGGGATGTGGGTAGAACAGTTGGCCGATTTGCAGATTGCCTACCCGACCTATACCGCCATCATCGGTTTGGCGGCCCGTAAGATCACCCGGCAATTGGGCTTGGTGCCGCTGACCCCCGAATGGCGCTCCCTCGAAAAACACCAGCCGCATAAATCACTGCGTGCTGAATGGGAACTGGGAAATTCCAGTGAGCAATTTTGAACCAATTTGAAAATCAGCGATCTCGTAACGCTTTTCGTAACGTTTAACAGACGCGCATTTCGTAGAATTGAGGCAAGATGAAAAACAAACCTTCACTTTGGAACCGCAACCGCAGACAACCACAGGTCGAACCTGAAGCCGAAATACAGGCTGTGGTTTCGCCGAACTTGCAGGGAGAGATATTACCCCTCGATATTCCTGCCAACGATCCACTGCTGGCCTATGTTCAAAGCTCCCCCGGTGTGATCGATCTGGCACAGCTTAACCTGGATTCTCCCACTCTGCAGGGTATGCGAGAGGCCGGTATTCGGCTGGCGCTGCCGCTAGTCAGCCAGGGAGAATTGATCGGTCTGCTCAACTTGGGCCCGCGCCGCAGCGAACAGGATTATTCCAGCGATGATATGCGCTTGCTGCAAAATTTAGCCACCCAGGCTGCCCCGGCCTTACGGGTCGCTCAGTTAGTCCGGCAACAGCAGGCTGAAGCCCGTCAGCGGGAACGCATCGAACAGGAATTGAGGGTGGCGCGTGTCATCCAAGAGACTTTGCTCCCCGCAGAAATTCCCGTTTTCAAGGGATGGCAGATTCAACCTTTTTGGCAACCGGCCCGAGAAGTCAGCGGCGATTTCTATGATTTCATCCAACTCCCCGATGGGCGCATGGCCGTGATTATCGCCGATGTGACCGATAAGGGTGTTCCCGCGGCCCTGGTGATGGCCACCACCCGCAGCATCCTGCGCGGCGCGGCCGAGCACATGATCTCGCCCGGGGAGGTGCTGGCTCGCACCAATGATTTGCTGTACCCCGATATTCCCCAAAAAATGTTTGTCACCTGCCTTTATCTGCTGCTCGAACCAGAGAGCGGCAAGATCGTATTTGCTAATGCCGGCCACAATTTGCCCTACCTGATTTCGAATGGTCAAGTCACTGAACTGCGCGCCACCGGAATGCCTCTGGGATTGCTGCCCGGGATGCAGTATGAAGAAGTAGAGACCCAGCTTTCAGAAGGAGATGCCCTTTTACTTTCCAGTGATGGTTTGGTCGAGGCTCACAATCCCAACCGGGAAATGTACGGTTTTGAACACATGGTAAAAGTGATGGAATCAAAAATCACTACCGATGAAATCGTCCCCGAATTGCTACGCACCCTGAAAGAATTTACCGGAGAGAATTACGAACAGGAGGATGACATCACCCTGGTCACCCTCTTGCACACCGCATCGGGAACGCACGCAGAAGGTAGTTTGAATTGGTCTCTTGTAGCGGAATTTGATATTCCTAGCCAGCCTGGTAATGAACGGCCCGCCAGCGAGAAAGTCATTGAAATTCTGGAGGCATTTAGCTTGGATGATACGGTGAAAAACCGCCTGCAAACCGCCGTAGCCGAAGCCACCATGAATGCTATGGAACATGGCAACCAATATCGCGAAGATTTGCCAGTGCGCATCCGGGTGACGAAGAGTGACGCTCAGATTAATATACGTATCCATGATTTCGGGCAGGGCATCGCCCAGATCGAAATGGTCACCCCTGATCTGGATTCTAAATTGGCCGGAGAACAATCCCCGCGCGGCTGGGGGCTGTTCCTGATCCAAAATATGGTTGATGAAATGAACATACTACAAGGCGAGCAGGGCCAAATCATCGAGTTGATTGTCAACCGATAAATAGCCTGACTCACAAAGAGGTAAAGATGACCCCAAAACCTTTTTCTGCACAAGTCCGAATTGAAAACCAGCGAGTGGTGATCGACCTGCAAGGCGAAATTAACGCCCAGGCCGACGAAGCTCTCAACCTGGCTTACGCTGAAGCCGACAGTCAAAACCCGAAAGTGATTGTACTCAATTTTTCGGGTGTGGATTATATCAACAGCACTGGCATTGCCCTGATCGTGGGGCTGCTAGCCCAAACCCGCAAAACCCACCGCCGACTGATGGT
>DOTA01000443.1 GCA_003513015.1 Chloroflexota bacterium | reverse complement strand
GCCTGCTTCAGCCCGCGCTCGACTAGCGCCTCACGCCCGCCAGCCTGCTGCACCCACCACGAATCAGGGTTATCTAACAGGCGCAGCAGTGTAACAGTATCATGCCCAAATAGTTCCTGGGCATTCGCCAGCAGGGGGTGAAAACCGGCGCCTATCACCTTCAGCGCCAGTTCTTCGNNGCACTTCAAATCCATCTGGAATTTTTGGTGATCCTGCCTGGATAGTTTTTCGCGCCCCTCGATCAATTCCGTCAAACGCTGGGCGCGGTAGCCGTTCATCCAGGCGTTGCCCAGGTTGTGGGGATAGTCGTCATTGACGATTTTGTTGTTACAGTTGACCAGATAGCCGCGCTCGGGGTTCAGGGCGTGGGGCATCTCTTCGAAAGGCACTTCGCCGACCCATTCGTATTCGCCCGACCAGCCCGGCATGGGCACACTGCCCGCGCCTTTGGCGCGCAGCGGCACTTTGCCCGTGACCCAGAAACCGATGTTGTCGTCCACATCGGCGTAAGTCACGTTGAGTTGGGGGGCCTCAATGCGGCGCATGGCCTCCACGAAGTCATCCCAATTTTGGGCGCGGTTCAGGCGGTACCAGCCTTCCAGCGCGGGCGCGGGCTGCAAAGCCAGTGATTGCACGGCCACCTGTTGAGCGTTATAGCCGATGTGTTTCGAGATCACCGGCCCATGCCGGGTGACCAGCACCTTTTCGATGACGGGATCGGGCTTGCCCTTGACTTTGATCTCTTCGGGGATGATTTCAGCCGCGTGCCATTCATCCTGATAAAGATAGCGCGGCGGATCGTGCGAATCGATTTGCTCCACGAATAAATCTTCGGCATCGGTGAAGGCCAGGGTCATACCCCAGGCCAGGCGTTCGTTGTGGCCCACCAATATCATCGGTAAACCCGGCAAGCTGACTCCGCTGACGTGATAGCCGGGGGCGTTGAGATGCGCCTCGTACCACAAAGAGGGCAGGCTCAAGGCCAGGTGCATATCGTTACTGAGCATGGCGTGACCGGTTTCGCTGCGGCTAGGGCTGACCGCCCAGGCGTTGCTACCTTTGCCGCGGTCGAGGAAGGGGCCAGGGATTTGGCGCAGGCTGCCATCCGGGTCGAGGGCGTTAAATTGAATGCCTTCGGGCAGAGTCACGGGATTGGCCGCGGGGTAGTGAATCTCCAGTTCGGCGGCGCGTTCCATGCCCACTTTTTCGGCCACTTCGGCGCGCACGATTTCGCTTTGCCAGGCGTGCGACATTTTCCAGATCATCAAACGCGCAAAGATGGCACAATCTTCAGGCTGCCAACGCTCGGGTTTGCGGCTCATCATTAAATATTCAACGGGCATTTTGGTGCCGGGTTGCTCGATGAAGGCATTCACGCCGCCCACGTAAGCTGTGAGGGCTTCTTTGACTTCGGGAACGGCGTTTTCCCAATCGGTGCGTCCCAGGCGGTTGAAGCCGAAAGTGCGCACGGTGCGGTCGGTGCTGAGGGAGAGTTCGCCAAAAAGTTCGCTCAAACGGCCCGCGGCGGTGCGGCGGTTGAGATCCATTTGGAAGAGGCGATCTTGGGCATGCACAAATCCCTGGGCAAAGAAGAGATCGGGCAGGTTTTGGGCGTAAATGTGCGGCACGCCCCAGCGGTCACGGATAATTTCTACCGGCGCGGCCAATCCGGGCAGGGTTAGCGTGCCTTCGGTTTGGGGCAAGCGGGCGCGGCTCAGACGGTTGAGCAGGCCACTCGCGAGAGAGCCAATGAGAGTTTTTTTTGTGGGCATGGATTTTCTCCGGGTGTTGGAAAAATTGCAAACTGGGGGAATTGTACTCGAAGTGTGGGGATACGGTAGTAGGTGATTAAACGATTTGTTATTCGCGAATACTTTTTCACTTGCAGCTTGACAATGTCATAAAAGTGGTTAAAATAGTGTATAAAATACACGAAAGCGGATATGTAATCCGCTTTTATTTCTCTCTAGATTAAGTGTATATTTTACACAAAAGGAGTTTTACATCTCGATGGAATTATCCCCTGAATTGCAGGCTTGCATCCAAAGCGCGCTCGCCGAAGATCTTGGCCCCGGTGATGCCACCAGCGAAGCGATTATCCCGGCTGAGGCCCAAATGCAGGCCCAAATTGTGGCCAAACAAGTTGGCATCATCGCCGGTTTGGATGTGGCCCAGGCCGTCTTTCTACAGATTGATCCCCAAATTCGTTTTGAAACCCTGGTTGGCGAAGGTCAGCGAGTGCAAAGCGGTGCGGTGTTGGCAAAAATCTCTGGCCCGGCGCGTGCCCTGTTAACCGCGGAACGCACCGCCCTCAATTTTTTGGGGCGTATCTCAGGGATTGCCACCTTCACCCGCGAATTTGTCGAGGCCGTGGCTGGCACGGGCGCGGTGATCCTGGACACCCGCAAAACTGCTCCCGGCTTGCGCTTGATCGACAAGCTCGCCGTGCAGCGCGGGGGCGGGCAAAATCATCGCATGGGATTGTATGACATGATCTTAATCAAAGATAATCACATTGATTTTGCCGGATCGCTCCCCGAAGCGGTGCGCCGCGCCCGGAGCGGAAACCCGAATCTAGAAATTGAAGTTGAAACCCGCACCCTGGAAGAGGTTTCCGCGGCCCTGGGGTTGGGCGTAGAGCGTATCTTGCTCGACAACATGAGTTTGGATCAAATGCGGGCCGCCGTCCAACTCACGGGAGGTCGCGCCAAACTGGAAGCCTCCGGCAATGTCGACCTGGCTCGCGTGCGGCAAATCGCCGAAACCGGCGTCGATTACATTTCCATTGGCGCGCTGACTCATTCCGTCAAAGTCTTCGATGTCAGCCTGAAGAATGTCAGGAAGGTAGATACGGAAACAGGTAAACAGGTACAAACGTAAATACGGTTAGCGCTCCTGTATCTGTACACCTACTTATTTTGTTTACCCGTCTACATACCTCTGGAGAAACTTATGAACCCTGAAGTAACCAGCATGTACGCACAACTCAAGGCCAAACTGCACAACGTGGTCCCCGATGTGGAATTGCGTCTCAAAGCCGAATTAGCGGTAGAAATTAACCAACTTAAGCAAGAACGAAACGCCGTAATTTTGGGCCATAATTACATGGAACCGGCTTTATTCCACTCTATCCCCGATTTTGTGGGCGATTCGTTGGGCCTCAGCCGCCGGGCTGCCGCCACGGATAAAGATATCATCGTTTTCTGCGGCGTGGAATTTATGGCCGAAACCGCCAAAATTCTGAACCCGGAAAAGACGGTCCTGATCCCCTCTCAAAAAGCGGGTTGTTCACTGGCAGCTAGCATCACGGCTGAAGATGTTCGTCAGCTCAAAGCCCAGTTTCCTGGCGTAGNNTTTATGGCGGAGACCGCCAAAATCCTGAACCCCGGCAAAACGGTGCTGATCCCCTCCCAAAAGGCGGGTTGTTCGCTGGCGGCCAGTATCACCGCTGAGGATGTGCGCCAGCTCAAGGCGCAGTTCCCCGGCCTGCCGGTGGTGACGTATGTCAACACCTACGCGGAGGTCAAAGCCGAAAGCGATATTTGCTGCACATCCGGTAACGCCGTCGAAGTCGTCAACTCGCTGGAAAGCGACACGCTCATCTTTTTACCGGATGAATATCTGGCGAAGAATGTGGCGCGTGAAACGGGNNCATCCCGAGTGCAGCCCGGAGGTGGTGGCCGCCTCCGATTTTGCCGGCAGCACCAATGCCATGATCGACTTCGTGGAACAGAGTCCTGCCCCACAGTTTTTACTGCTAACCGAATGCTCGATGGGCGACAATATCATGGGTGCGCTGCCCGATAAAGAGATGCTGCGCCTGTGCAGTGTGCGCTGCCCTCACATGAACCAGATCACCCTCGAAGCCGTGCATGCTGCCCTGCTTTACACCCAATATGTGGTCGAAGTGCCCGAAGAAATCCGGCTGCGCGCGGCTAAATCAGTTGAGCGTATGATTGCGATAGGATAGCCGATCACAATCCGCGGACGGATGACCGCCAACTACTGATCTATCGAACTACCAAACTACTTGACGAACTAACCATGCTTAAAACCGACGTTCTCATCATCGGCAGCGGAATTGCCGGGGCTGTCACCGCCCTGCAACTGGCACGCAATCCCCAACGCCAAATTGTTATGCTTACGCGGGCCACTGACCCGCATGAATCCAACACCTCGTATGCGCAGGGCGGTATCATTGGCCGCGGCCCAAATGATGATGCCACCTTGCTGTTCAATGACATTCTGTCCGCGGGAGCGGGCGCATCTGAGCCGCGCGCGGCGCGCTTGCTTTCTGAAGAAGGCCCGGCGCTGCTCTCCCAAATTTTGATCGAGCGCGCCGGAGTGCAGTTTGATTTGGATGAAAAAGGTGAATTGACCTATGGCAAGGAAGCGGCCCATTCTCGGCGGCGCATTTTGCACGTGGGCGATGGCACCGGTAAAGCGATCATCCGAGGATTGATGGCGAGCCTCCAGCAATTGCCCAATGTGACGATTTTGCCGGAGACCACCGCGGTTGATCTGCTTACCTTCCCACATCATTCGCTCAACCCGTTGGAAACTTACGAACCAGTGGCCTGTCACGGAGTCTATGCCTTCGACCAGCGCGAGCAAACCATTCACCGCTATCTGGCGCAGTTCATCGTATTGGCAACCGGCGGGCTAGGGCAGATTTATCAGAACACCACCAACCCGGTGGGGGCGCGCGGGGATGGCCTGGCGATGGCCCACCGGGCCGGAGCGCGCATCGCCAATGCCGAGTATGTGCAATTTCATCCGACAAGTTTGGCTGTGCCGGGAGCGCGGGGTTTTCTCATCAGCGAGGCGGTACGCGGCGAGGGGGCCGTGCTGCTAACCCCCGAAGGCCGCGCTTTCATGGCCGATTATGACTCGGTGTGGAAAGATTTGGCCGCGCGCGATGTGGTGGCACGCGCCATTCACCATCAAATGGAAATTCATGGCTACCCCTATGTTTTATTGGATTTGGCCTCTAAAATGGAGGCGGCAGCCATCCGCGAGCGCTTCCCCAATATTTATGCCAAATGCTTGCAGGTTGGGGTAGATATCACCGCTGAGCCGATCCCGGTTGTGCCGGCGGCGCATTATTTCTGTGGCGGGATTTTGGTGGATTTGTGGGGCCGCTCGAACATCGCCAATTTGTATGCCGCGGGCGAAGTCACCTGCACTGGGGTGCATGGTGCTAATCGCCTGGCTTCTACTTCTCTGCTAGAGGGCCTGGTTTGGGGGCAGCGGGTGGCGGAAAATGTTGAAGCGGCGTTTAAACTTGGGAATCTGCTGCCCACCCCGGGCTGGGATGAAGTTCCCCCTTGGGATGAGAGCGACCTCACCACAGAATCGGATCCCGCCTTGATCCAGGGGGATATGCAAACCATCCAAAACATCATGTGGCATTATGTGGGGNNATGAGGGCGAGCGCTTGATTTGATCTCACCTTGTGATTTTGTTAGCCAACGCTTCGGACTATTGACATATTCGTAAGAATGTGACACAATTTATCCACTTTAACAACGGCAGAGGTTTTGCCCCCTAAATTGCCATCCCAAGAAAAGGAGGTGATGTCGTATGAGTAGTAGTCATGAACTTAGCGCTGCGGCATCCCTCCGGAGTTTCCGATAATATGCCGCAGCGCGCACCGTAGACCGCCGCCCAATTGGGCGGCGGTCTGCTGTTAAGCCCAAATGGGGGAATGCCGCGGGGGTTTGTGTTTTCGGTTAGAATGAAAGTAACCTGAAAGCATGTTCTGATTTTTGAGCGGAAGGGATCTAAAAACCCATGTCGAAACCCCACATCCTTTTGGTTGATGATGAAACCGCCATCACCGATAATTTGGCTCCCTTTTTGGGGCGCGCCGGTTTTGAAGTAAGCACCGCTGCCAATGGGGAAGAAGCCCTGGCGAAAATCGCAACCGAAAATCCAGATTTAATCGTCAGTGATGTGCTCATGCCCAAAATAGATGGGCGCGAACTGCTGCGCACCTTGCGCCGGGTCGACAATTGGATCCCTGTGATCTTATTGACCCAGGTGGGCGAGGCCTTCGAGCGCGCTATGGCCCTCGAAGAGGGTGCCGACGATTACATCAACAAACCCTTCGAGCCGCATGAGTTGGTTGCCCGCATTCGGGCGGTGCTGCGGCGCGCCAAACCGGGAAAACCTCCGCTCTCCGCGGCCTGGAGCCTGACCTGTGCCGATCTGGCTTTCGATCGCCGCGCTCGCCGGGCTTACTTGGGCGGCGAAGAACTCACGCTCACGCCCAAAGCCCTGGTTTTGCTCGAATACCTAATGACCCACCCTGATGAACTGGTTTCGCGCGAGCGCCTGCTGGATGTGGTCTGGGGGTGGGATTATCCCGTAGGTTCGCGGGCCGTGGATACTCGCGTGGCCGAACTGCGCCGGGCCTTAGGCGATGATGCTGCCCACCCCCGTTACATCGAAACCATGCCGGGGCAGGGTTACCGTTTTGCCGCTGATGTGGAGGGTCGCTGATGGTTCGTTGGCTTTGGTCGCTTGTTCCGGCACTCCTGGGGCTGATCGTGGGGTTGTGGCTCAACCTCAGTTCGGCAGAAAATCCCCTCGTTTATCTGGAGGCCGATTTGGGNNTGGCTGCGCGATTGGGGTGAGAAAACCCGTATCGAACTCATCATCCAAAATGCCGAAGATCGCCGCCGTTTCTTGCAACGCCTCGATCACGAACTTAAAAATCCGCTCACCGCCATTCTAGCCGGGCTGGCAAATCTCTCGGTAGCAGAAACCCCCACTGACCGGGATGAAACTCTCGCCAGCGTGCAAACCCAGGTGGGACGGTTGCGGCGCTTGGTGGCGGAATTGCGTAAACTCTCAGATTTGGAAACTCGGCCTTTGGAACGCGGCCCCGTGGATATGACCGAACTTTTAGAGGATACTTTTTCTCTGGCGGAAGATCACGCCGGGGCCTCCGAAAGGACTTTGACCCTTTCAATTCCGCGCGCCCCCTGGCCGTTGCCCGTCATCCAGGGAGATCACGACCTGCTGGTTTTGGCCATCCATAATTTATTGGATAATGCCCTGAAATTCACCGGGCCGGGCGGCACCATTGAGATGCGCGCCTTCGACGCAGGCTCTCATGTGGTGGTAGAGGTGGCTGATACTGGGCCGGGCATTCCTGTGGATGAAATTGAGCACGTTTGGGAAGAACTCTACCGTGGCGCGGGTGCGCGCGGTATCCCCGGCAGCGGGTTAGGGCTGGCGCTGGTACGGGCCATCGTCGCCCGCCACGAAGGCGAGATCATCCTACGCTCCAGGCCCGGTGAAGGTACCGTTTTTACTTTGCGTCTGCCAACCGGGAATTAATCATTCGTAATTTTGCTTACTGAGGGATTGAAAAATGGAGCGGGCGTGACAATTTTGTAACGCGTTGCTTCAAAAAGAATACATTTTTGCATTCATTTTGTGATACAAATTATTTAGAATAATGTTTACGCGGGAACAAAATTGTGTGTATGTTCGTTGCGCGCGCAGAGGTTTGTTGTTATCTCGTAGTAAAAGAGAATATTTCCAAATCCATGATCAGAGATGCGATTTGGAGGAGAATGCAAAATGTATGCAGCAAAGGTTTATCCCAAAAAACGGATTTTTCTGACCCTGATGGGCGTGGTGATCCTTTTGAGTGGTTGCAGCCTTCGGGGAAGTGGTGCCATACCTACAGAGACCTCCTCCCCGCCGGAGCAATCTTTGATTATCGGGCCACAGGCCGCCCGAGATGTGGCGCTGGCTTACTTCCGCACTTATCATCCGGGTACGGGGCCAGCCGAAGATGCGATCTGGTTCGAGGAAACGGTACCAACCGGGGGCTTGGTGGGATCATCTACCTTCAAATATCGATATGAATCCTGGGTGATAACGGTCACCTATCCGATTGTGGCCCCGGATGCCACGATCTTCACCAT
>DOTA01000050.1 GCA_003513015.1 Chloroflexota bacterium | reverse complement strand
TGCGGCAAATAAGTTTCACGCGCTTCATTCCCCTGGCCCGAGATGACCTGCAAAATAACCGGGGTACACACTTGTATTTCAGAATCGCCACCGCTGACATCCAAGGTGATCTGGTAGCTTTCTCCAACGCTTAAAGTCAGCGCATCATCCAACAAGACTGTACGCGTTGCAGGTGCGCTATCCCCACTCTCCAGGGTGAATTGACCAGAGGCCAGCGGGTTATCATCAGAGAGCGCATAAGAAATTTCCACAAATAGAGTTGCCGAAGAGGTAATGGCGTTTTGATCGACCACATGCGGCAGGTCAATCTGTGAGAGTTGGCCGGTTTGATGGGCCTCGAAGCCCAGATCGTAGGGTTGCCCCTGTTGGATAAGCGTCCCTTCGTAGAAAGGCAAGGGCTGGTAAAAAATTCCATCGCTCTGCTCGATGGGCAAAGTGATTGGCCCAGGCATCTCTTGTAAAAGCCANNAAGCCCAGGCCGCGGTGGCAGCGAGAACCACGCCGCCCAAAATCACTGCCAACCATTGCCACCCTCGACCGCGGATCGCCGAAGGCTGACCACGGTCTGCGGTCTGCGGTCTGCGGTCAAAAATTGCAAACACAAACCACGCCGCCATAATCGCCAACAAGGGATAAATGGGCAATTGGTAACGCATGGTGCTGTTCCATTGCAGCGATTGCCAGCCAAAATAGGCCGCAGTCCACCCCCACAGCAGAATGTGCTTCCGCCAGTCGCCTTTGAACATGCGCCAGGCCATAAAAACAAACCCGGCCCAGGCTAAAATCCCCAACGGCAGGCCCAAACCCCAAATCGTTAAGTTCTGCCAGGAAAAGCTCAGGGGGCGGCGCGCCCACTGCAAAGCCGGGGGAAAATCCACATCGCCGCTGGTTTGGGCTTTGAGCGTGCTGAGCGTATCGATCCAGGCCTGGCTGGGCTTGATGCCGAAAAATCCCGGCCCGGTGAAAGCGTAAGGTTGAAATATGCGAAACGCCAAAAAACTAACGGCCGCGCCCAGCACCAGATAAACAAACACGGGCAAGGCCTGTTTGCGTTGCTCGTCAGGTGAAAGTTTGAGCAAATACAAGCCCGCGGCCAGTGGCAAAATCAGAGCGATGGGTGCGGCGTTGATTTTGGAAGCCACCGCCATCCCCAAGGCCAGGCCAAAAATCAAACTGGGGAGCAGCAGAGGATGGGCGAAGAAGCGGCGAGCAGTAAGCGAAAAGCCGGGAGCAGGGGATGGCAAGGCTGAAGGGTAAATATCTTCGGATTCAGCGACCACTAACGACTCACGGCTAACAGCTAACGGCTGTTTTCTCTCGGCAGACTGCCCACTGATAACCGCCGCGGCATACACGGCCAACATCATAAAAAAGCTGGCAAACGTATCCACCGTGTAAAAATGGGATTGTTGAATGGGCAGCACCGCCAGGGCATAAAAAGCCGCGGCCAACACACCCACCCGCCGGTTGTAAAGCCGGGCTGCTGTCAAAAATACTAACAAAATTACCAAAAAATCGACCCCAGCCGAAAGCGCCCGCCCCACCAGATTAATCTCGCTGTAGCCTGTCATCTCCAGCCATTCGCCCAGGTAACGGGTAACAAACAGGGGCAGCGTGCCATACACATAGAAGGTATAGCCGCGGTTATTCGGGTTCAAACTGGAATTAGCGGTATCAAAATATCCGACCCCTTCGGTTTGCACCGAGGAAATCGCCGAGGAAACCATCGTCAAAAAGCGCTCATCGGGGTGCAGGTGCTGATCTTCATCCCAACTGAGGCCGCTAAAGCGCAGGTAAGCGCCCACAGCCAAAACCCCCACCATCAGCAGGGTCACAAGCGCGGTGCGCCAAATCTGTTTTCCGTTTGATTTTTCAGTAACGTTGGTTTCGTTTGACATAATCCAATAAACTACAGCGTTCCGCACACTTCGACGATGCTCAGTGCGCTAAAGTACATTCGCATCCTGAGCATCGTCGAAGGATGCAGTTACCAATCGATCCGCACGCAGCGGCAGGCTCAGCGTGCTTCAAGGCCATCAGGGAGTCTCCGGCGGTACCAGATAAATGTAAAAATCCTTACCTTCAAACTGCGAGGCATACAAAGTCAGCCCACCATCCGGGTACAGCGTTTGGAGGCGCTCCAAGGCATTAGTATCATCAGGCTTGAACAAAAACAGCTTGAAGCCCGGTACTTCCAGCGAGGTCTCCAACTGATCGGCCCACAAAGCATAATCATGCAACGGCACACCCGCATTGAAAGCCACCAAACGGGTGTCCACCCAATAGGGGTACGGAATCACCCAGGCGCTCTGCTCGTCACCAATGGTATCGGCGAACTCTCGAATGACGGCACCTATCTCCGAGGTGTTCCACGAACTGCGATCAAACTGATCTTTATATTGATGAAAAACCAGATCGTAATTTTGTTGAATCGACAGCAAAATCAGGATGACTGCCAGCCCCAAGGGAATCACACGCCCCCAGGGGAGCTTCAAACTGGATTTGAGGCTGGTCAGCAGACCATCGAGGCTTAACCCCACGATCAGAAAAACCGGCACTATAGCCGCCCCGGTGCGGTTCAGCGAGGGATTTTCCGCCGGAAAGGCCAGCGACAAGATCGAGGGCATCATCAACAAGGGAATCGAAACCAGCCAGAAAATATCTAACCACTCCCGTTGGCGAAGATAGCGCACAATCAGAAGTAATACGCCACTAAAAAACAACACTGCCGAGATCACATCCAG
>DOTA01000270.1 GCA_003513015.1 Chloroflexota bacterium | reverse complement strand
CGCCACCCTAAAATTACAAATCGTTGAACCGCCTGAAGCAACCTTCAAAGCAGAGGATAAATCCTCAGAATGCCAGATCAACCAACGAGAGGGCAGCCTCACCCGCCTATCCATCCAACTGCCGCTGGGAGCGGATCACTTTGTGCTCAAGATCATCCCACAGCCAGCGGATGGTTAAGATCAAAAAACCATGACTGAAACCTGGATTGAGAAAGCATTGAATTACAGCCTGGCGCGGATTCGTCAAAACTTGACGGAGCTTGACGGTTTTCCCGAACGCACCGAAAATGCCCGTTGGATTTGCGTGGAACGGACCGGCGAGCAACCCGGCTGGTGGGTTGGCGGGCATTGGGTTGGACAAATTTGGCTCGCTTTTGCCCACACCCAGTCGCCCGATTTGGAGCGCTCCGCCCGAACCTGGGCTGCCTATTTGGTGCCGCGTCAATTCGATACCACCACCCACGATTTGGGTTTCCTCTTCGAGTTATCGCATGTTTTGGGGTATCAATTGACTGGCGATGAGATTTTTATTGCCCCGGCACTCCAGGCCGCCGCATCGCTTAGCCAGCGCTTCAATCCGCGCGGCGGTTACTTCCAGGCCTGGGGGCCGCTCGATGCACCTGCCGAGTTGTGCGGCCGTGCCATTGTGGATACCATGATGAACCTGGATTTGCTCTTTTGGGTCAGCCAGCAGATCGGTGATCCAAAATTTGCCCAAATGGCCGAAACCCATGCCCGCACGGTAATGCAATACCAGATTCGGCCTGATTTTTCGACTGCGCACGTGATCGACTTTGACCCGCAGAGCGGTGCGTTTCTCAAACAAGATACGCACCAAGGTTGGAGCGGATTATCTTGCTGGAGCCGCGGTCAGGCCTGGGCAGTTTACGGCTTTGGCGATTGCTACCGGGCAACCGGCGATTCGGTTTTCCTGGAAACGGCCCGTCATTTAGCAAATTATGCGCTCGATCATCTCCCGGTTGACCGGGTTCCCTACTGGGATTACGATAGCCCTGAAATCCCCAACGAGGTGCGCGACAGTTCGGCAGCCTCGATTTTGGCCTCCGCTTTGT
The DNA here is from genome assembly GCA_003513015.1 of Chloroflexota bacterium. Classification (GTDB taxonomy): domain Bacteria; phylum Chloroflexota; class Anaerolineae; order Anaerolineales; family UBA11858; genus UBA11858. Next base: position 7,689 of record DOTA01000270.1, on the reverse strand, counting down.
TAAACCTGGCCGCGCTGGAAACCGATCCTGAGCAAGCCAGTTGTTGGCGCTCTCAGGCTGAATCCATGCTTAAGTCGCTTTGGGAAAATTACTCCAGCCGCGGCACAACTGAGCCGAGCATTTTGATCCGCGGCACACGCTCCAAGCCCCACGGTTTGATGGATCACGGCCTGATTTATGGCGATTACTACTTTGTCGAGGCTCTTTTGAAATTGAGATCAATAACAGCATCGTCGGACGAGCCAAATGAGCATTAATTTAAACGCGAATTACGCGAATAAACGAATATCGCACATGAATTCCAAAAAAATTCGCGTTATTAGCCTATTCGTAACATTCGCGTTAAAAAGCGTGAACGATGTTAGCTAAATCTATACCTGAAGTATCCCCCTGGTCGATTCGGGCGGTTGAAACTCTGTTGCAGCGCCATCCCTCGCTAACCCACCGCTGGCACTACGAACCCGGGGTGGCCTTGCTGGCCGTTCAACGGGTTTGGGAGCAAACCGGGGAACCGCGCTACTTCGATTACATCCAACGCAATATCGACGAATTTATTGACGCGGCCGGAAATATCCGCACATACGTTTTGGATGACTACAATCTTGACCAAATCAACCAAGGAAAAGTCTTATTTGCGCTATATGCCCAAACCGGCGATTTACGCTACAAAAACGCGGCCTTCCTTCTGCGCAAACAGATGAAAACCCATCCACGCAACGCGGAGAGCGGCTACTGGCACAAAAATATCTACCCCTACCAGATGTGGCTCGATGGCCTGTACATGGCCGAGCCTTTCCTGGCGCAATTTGCCCAAGTATTCGCTGAGCCTGAAATTTTCGATGATGTTGCCCATCAAATTGCTATTTTTGATCGCCAGGCGCGCGAACCCCAAACCGGGCTGCTCTACCATGCCTGGGATTCCAGCCGTAGCCAGCTTTGGGCGAATCCCCAAACCGGTTGTTCGCCTCACTTTTGGGGCAGAGCGATGGGCTGGTTCATGATGGCCCTGCCCGATATTATGGATTTCTTTCCTCCAGAGCATCCCCAACGAGATTTCATCATTCAGGTATTTCGGGATACGGCTAAGGCAACCCTTGCGGTGCAGGATGAGGCCTTCGGGGTTTGGTATCAAATTCTGGATCAAGGTCAACGCCCCGGCAACTACCTGGAGGCCTCGGCCTCCTGCATGTTTGTCTATGCTCTGGCTAAGGGTGTCCGCTTGGGGTATCTGGATTCAAATTATTTACAAGCGGCCCAACGCGGCTTTCAGGGTATCCTCGACCAGTTCATCGAAGTCGATGAGCGCGGTTGGGTCAACCTGAATAGCATCGTCAGTGTCGGCGGTTTGGGCGGCAACCCTTACCGGGATGGCTCCTTCGAGTATTACACCTCCGAGCCGGTTGCCTCGAACGATTATAAGGGTTTCGGCCCTTTCATGATGGCCAGCCTCGAGATCGAGTGCGTTAGTCAAAATTATTAAGGAGAAAAAATGAAATATCATGCTTATTTAACCGCAAATCAAGGCGTCAATGCCTTGCCCATCAATCCCTGCAAGCTGCTCGATTTTAACTTCCTAAGATTGGCAGCTGGTGAAGAATATGCCGCCAATTCCGAGGAGCGCGAGATTTTAGCGGTGATCCTGGGAGGCAAGGCGGATTTCACGGTGAACGGAACCACTTTTAAAGGAGTGGGAGGGCGCGCCAACGTGTTTAGCGGGAAACCACATTCGGTGTATATCCCCGCGGACGCGGATTTCTCCGTCAAAGCCGTGAGTCCCGTAGAAATTGCCCTGCCCAGCGCCCCCAGTGACGAGGCCATCGAACCCTATGTGATTGCTCCCTCGCAGGTGGCTAACGGTGTCTGGGGCGCGGCCAACTTCAAACGCTACTTTCACCAGATTTTGACGACCGCCGCCCAACCAGACTTGCCCGCCCGCCGCCTGATCGTGGGCGAGACTTTTACCCCCAGCGGCAACTGGAGCACCTACCCGCCCCATAAGCATCAAACCGACGACCTGCCGCGCCAGGCCTACCACGAAGAAATGTACTATTTCAAAGTCAGCCCGGCGGATGGTTTTGGGATTTGCCATTACTACAATGAAGAGGGCGAAGACGAAAACTTCACCATTCGCGACAACAGCATCCACATGATGCCCAAGGGGTTTCATACGGTGGTCAGCGCCCCCGGTTACACCACTTATTATTTGTGGTTTCTGGCAGGGAGCCAGCGAATGCAAGCCACCGTTGATGATCCCAACCTGGGGTGGGTCGGCAAAACAGTGCCGATGCTGAAGGAATTGGGATTCTAAATTTAACCGCGGAGTGCGCGGAGATCGCAGAGAAAAAGCAAAAATAAACTCTGCGCTCTATGTGTTCTCAGCAGTAATAAAGGTGAACTTATGATTTTAGACTCTTTCAAACTAGACGGAAAAGTTGCCCTGGTGACCGGGGCCAGCCGCGGGCTAGGGCAAGCGATGGCCTTGGGGTTGGCCGAAGTTGGAGCCGATATTGCCGGATTAGATATTTTAGAAACCGCTGAAACCCGCGCCCAAGTTGAAGCCCTGGGAAGGCGCTATCATTCGGTCGTAGCGAATCTACTGGAGGCCAGTCCCGCACAGCTTGCTGAGGTGGTCGCAGAGGTGGTGGCTGCCCTTGGGCGGCTCGATATCCTGGTCAACAATGCGGGTATCATTCGCCGCGCCCCCATCTTCGAATTTAGTGAAGCCGCTTGGGATGATGTACTGCAAATCAATCTCAAGGCCGTTTTTTTTCTTTCGCAAGCCGCGGCGCGCCAGATGGATGCCCAAGGNNAGAATATCAATGTGAATGCGATTGCCCCCGGATACATGGCGACGGATAACACCGCACCGCTGCGCGCGGATGAAAAACGTAGCCAATCTATTTTGGAACGCATCCCAGCCGGGCGTTGGGGTGATCCCGTGGATTTGAAAGGGATTGCCGTCTTTTTGGCTTCCGTCGCCTCCGATTACATGCAAGGAGCGGTGATCCCGGTGGATGGTGGTTGGCTGTGTCGATAGTGATGAATGGATAGCGGTTAGCCGTGAGTAAGGTGCGGTCCTCCGTGTCGGTCTGCGGTCAACTATAAACTTCATTGTGAATCAAGGAGCGCAATTTGAACAAAAAAATCGTTACTTTTGGTGAAATCATGCTGCGGCTTTCTCCGCCAGGCTACCAGCGTTTCTCGCAGGCGCGCAGCTTCGAGGCGATTTACGGCGGCGGTGAGGCCAACGTGGCGGCCTCGCTGGCAAATTATGGTCTGCCGGTTGATTTCGTCACCCGCCTCCCCAAGAATGATATTGGCGAGGCTTGCCTGGCCTTCTTGCGCCAATACGGTGTGGGCGTGGATCTGATCGCCCGCGGCGGCGAGCGCCTGGGCATCTACTTTCTCGAAATGGGCAGTATGCAGCGCGGCAGCAAAGTAGTTTACGACCGGGCATACTCTTCCATTTCCACGGTTGAGCCAGGGATGTTCGATTGGCAGGCGATTTTCGCCGATGCCGATTGGTTCCACTGGACCGGGATCACCCCGGCGATCTCCGCGGGCACCGCGGCGGTCTGCCTGGAGGCGGTGAAGGTTGCCAAAGAAATGGGGCTCACCGTCTCTTGTGATCTGAACTACCGCAAAAATCTGTGGAAGTGGGGCAAAACCCCTGCCGAGGTCATGCCTGAACTGGTTTCCTACTGTGATGTTGCCATCGGCAACGAAGAGGATGCCGATAAGGTTTTTGGCATCAAGGCCCCGGAGAGTGATGTCACTGCCGGGAAAGTTGCCGCCGACCAATACCGCTATGTCTGCGAGAAACTGGCAGAACGTTTCCCCAACCTGCAAACCATCGCCATCACGCTGCGGGGTTCGGTTTCGGCCAGCCACAACACCTGGTCAGGGGTGCTTTGGCAGAACAACGCATTTTACGAAGGCTTGCAGTTCGACATCACCCACATCGTAGACCGGGTAGGCGGCGGTGACGCCTTTATGGGCGGGTTGATCTACGGCCTGCGGACCTATGGCGATGATTACCAGAAAACGCTGAATTTTGCAGTGGCGGCTTCGTGCTTGAAGCATTCGATCTTCGGCGATTTCAATTTGGTGACCGTGGCCGAGGTCGAAAAGTTGATGGGCGGAGACGCCTCTGGTCGGGTCTCGCGTTAATTTTTTTAGGACGCGGATCAACACGGATTTTACGGATAAAAACGTTTCAGTAAAAAATCCGCGTTCTCCGTGTCTCCGTGGTAAATCCAAAAAGGTGATTCAATGGCTAGGTTTACGAGATTAGAAGTTTATCAGGCGATGTTCGAGTCGGGGTTGGTGCCGCTGTTCTACCACCCGGATGTGGAAATCAGCAAACAGGTTACACAAGCCGTTGCGGATGGCGGCGCCCGCGTGCTGGAATTCACCAACCGCGGCGATTTCGCCTTCGAGGTGTTCAAAGAATTATCTCAATCATTGGTTGTCAACAAATCCCCTTTGATTTTGGGCGTTGGCTCGGTGGTGGATGCCCCCACGGCGGCGATGTTTATCGGCGCCGGTGCCAATTTCGTAGTTGGCCCGATCTTCAATCCCGAAGTGGCCCGGCTGTGTAATCGCCGAAAGATTGCCTACCTCCCAGGCTGCGGCACGCTCAACGAAATCTCTCAGGCCGAGGAATACGGTGTCGAGATCGTTAAAATCTTTCCGGGCAGCGCCGTCGGCGGGCCGGCATTCATCAAGGATGTGCTTGGCCCTTGCCCCTGGACGCGGATCATGCCCACGGGCGGCGTGGATGCCAGCGAAGAAAATATCCGAAGTTGGATCAAGGCCGGGGCTTGCTGCGTAGGAATGGGTTCCAAGCTGATCACCAAGGCCGCGGTTACTGAAGGCGATTACGCCAGTATTAACGCCAACGTCCAACAGGTTTTGGCCTGGATCGCGGCTGCAAGACAGAAATAGATTCACCGCGGAGTACGCGGAGAACGCAGAGTCTTTCAAAAAATCTCTGCGCCCTTAGGCTCTCTGCGGTTAGATGATTTGAGTGAAACTATGAAAATCGGATTACGATCACACACCGGGGCAGAAGACCGCTTATTGTTTGCCCAACAAATCAAGGCCGAGGGTGCCAGCATCTGGGCCAAAGCGGTTCCCGAATACGAAGAACGCTGCTACCTAACCACCGCAGATGTGCGTGCCATGCGGGCGCGCTTCGACAGGTACGATCTGGAACTCACCGGTATNNCCGGTGATCATCATCGACCAGCGCACCACGTATTGGGCGCCCAAAGGGCCAAGCTGGCACCCCGGGTACGAGCGCCAACCGGCGGGCCGGGGCGGGGCAATCCTGACCACCTTCGATAGCCGCAGAATCATCGGGGAGTTGGATGACCAACCGGCCGGGCAAGTCTCCAATGCTGAAGTCTGGTCCCGCATCCAATATTTTTACGAGCGCATCGTGCCCGTGGCCGAGGAATATAAAGTCCGCCTGGCCACCCATCCCGACGACCCGCCCATGGCCTGTTACCGCGGTGTCGAGCAGGCCCTGATCGGATTCGAGGGCTTCAAGAAATTCATCAATTTGGTGCCCAGCCCTTACAACGGTTTGCTGCTTTGCCTGGGCTGCATGCAGGAGGCCGGCGAGGTGGTGCCGGAGGTGATCCGCTATTTTGGCGAGCGCCAGAAGATTTTTTACGTGCATTTCCGCAATGTAATCGGCAGCGTGCCCAAATATACCGAGGTTTTTCCCGATGAAGGCGACAGCGATATGTTCGCCAATTTGAAGGCGCTTAAAGCCGTGGGATACCAAGGCTACCTGGTGCCCGATCACCACTTTGGCGTGGCCGCCGATGACCCTGAATATCCGCTTATCAGCCGGGCCTGGCAGGTGGGCTATATCCGCGGGCTGTTGCAAGCCCTGGGAGATTGATCTGAAATGACCGAAGACTCGCTCGAATTCCGCACGTTGCCCGGTCTGTGGCGAGAATATGCTGCCACGGAGCGCTCGTCGGCGTTTCAGGCCGGTAGCCTCGCTGAAACGAAGGAGTGGCAGTCGTGTTTACGGGATGAATTGACCGCTCTATTGGGCGGATTTCCGGGACAAGCCTGTGATTTATCGCCGCGGCTTTTGGAGGAAAGCCAGGAAGATGGATTTACCTGCCAGAAGGTTGCCATCCAGACCCGGTTAGGGGAATTCATGCCCTGTTTTGTGTTGATTCCGTTAAAGGAAACGGGTGCCAGCCAAAGGCCGGTGATTGCCCTCCACGGGCACGGTACCTGGGGTGGCGCGGCCATCGTAAAATCGCCCGCTGATCCCCTGGGCGCAGCCCTCAACCAGCAGTTGAACTACGATTATGCCGGGCAGCTTGCCAAACGTGGTTACATGGTCTTCGTTCCCGAATTGCGCGGCTTCGGCCAACGCTTGGAAGATGCCGAGTATCAGGAAGGCGAAGATCAATGGATTTCATCCTGTTATGCCGTCAGCGTCAATGCCCTTCTGTTGGGAAAAACCCTGTTGGGTTTGCGCGTTTACGATGTGATGCGCCTGATCGACTACATCCGCACTCGCCCAGAAAATTTAGCCGACACCCTGGGTTGTGTGGGCCTTTCAGGGGGCGGTATGGTCACGCTTTTTACGACCGCTCTCGATGAGCGTATCACCTGTGCGGTGGTCAGCGGCTATTTCAACACTTTCCGGGATTCGATCATGTCCGTGCGGCATTGCCTGTGCAATTTCGTGCCTGGGATGGCTCATTTAGCGGAGATGGTCGATATTGCCGGATTGGTGGCTCCTCGCCCGTTATTGATTGAAACTGGCACGCGGGACCCCATCTTCCCGACCGCTGCAACGCAAAAGGCCTATCAAGAATTACAAAAAATATACACCGTTTTCGAGGCGACTCAATCTCTCGATATCGATGTTTTCGAAGATGAGCACGCCTGGAGCGGTGCCAAAGCCTACGATTGGCTGGCGCAATGGTTGTAAATTCATTCACCACTGAGACACGGAGTTCACTGAGTTTAGGACCACCAGATATTTTTTAACACGAATAATGGCGAATATCACGAATGACACGAATTTCTTCAAATTTAGACAAACAAAATGGTTTTATTCGTGTAATTCGGTAAATTCGTTCAATTCGTGTTAATTAAAAGTACCTGGCAACTATAAAAAATTCTCGGTAAACCTTTCAAAGCAAATGATAAGGATATAAGATGGCAGTACAACGATATGTAGAAATGAAAGTTGATCTCATTCGGGAGGGGGTGGAACGCCGCCTGGGGCACACCGACAATCTGATGATGGTTATCATCGATTTCGACGATGGCCCGCAGACCGAACCCGATCCACCCCACGCCCATCCTCACGAGCAGGTCAGTTATGTGGCCGAAGGAGAGATTTTCTTCTTCATAGATGGAAAGTGCGAACGTCTTGGCCCTGGTGATATGTTCCTGTCACCGCCGGACAAGCCCCATTCGATTCAACTACTCACCCAACACGTCCGCCTGGTGGATTGTTTCACCCCCATCCGTCAGGATTTTTTGGAATAATCACATTTGATTTACCGCAGAGACCGCTGAGTGCGCAGAGAAATATTTATAATTCTCCGCGTTCTCCGTGTACTCTGCGGTGAAATTTTCTACAAAAGAAACGAGGTATCCCTATGCTAGGCCAAACCTGGAAATCTGAAATCCGTGAATTCA
>DOTA01000015.1 GCA_003513015.1 Chloroflexota bacterium | reverse complement strand
TATTTAAAACCCACGCCGGTTTCGTAAACAGGTACGTGATAGAGTTCGCCCAATTTATTGAGCACTTTGGTAGTGGAAAGGGTTTTGACAATCGGCCCGCGCTGGCCACGGATTTCCAGCAAATAGTAGGCCAGCAAGCCGTAGACCTGCAACTGGTTGATAAAGTTACCGTTTTCATCGCCGATACCCACGCGGTCAGCATCGCCATCGAAGATCACCAGCACATCTGCGCCGGAATCCATGGTGGCGCGCAAGCCAGCATCCACGTTCGGGGGGATGGGTTCGGGGCGGCTCATTTCGGGGAAGATGGGGTTACGCACGTTATGGATTTCAAGCACTTCGCTTTTGCCACCGGCCAGCAGGGTTTGCATCCAGCCCATGCCGTTGCCCCACATGGGATCGACCATGATTTTGAGGCCGGCGGCCTTGATGGGTTCGAGATCAATCAACTCTTTGAGGTGAGCAATGTATTTAGGATTGGGGTCAAACTTGACAATTTTGCCCTCGGCCTGGGCAGCGACGAAAGGCAGAAGTTTGACATCTGCATCAGACGCGGGGATCAAGGCTTCGATGCGTTTCAAGCCTTCGGGGGGGATAGCGCCGCCGTTTTCGTCGCGCACCTTGAAGCCGTTATCGGTGGGCGGGTTGTGTGAGGCGGTCACGTTGACCGCGCCTACCGCACCTTGAGCGATCACCGAATATGAGATCACCGGAGTCGGGGAAGACCCATCCGTGAGGTAGACATTAAGACCATTCCCGGCCAGCACTTCGGCCACAGCGGCGGCAAAATTTTCGCCGTGAAAACGCTTGTCGTGGCCAACGATGATCCACTTGCCTGCGTGCCCCAATTCGAGCATGTAAGCGGCGAAACCTTGCGCGCAGCGGCGCACATTTTCAAAGGTGTAATCATCGGCGATGCGGCCGCGCCAGCCATCGGTGCCGAATTTTATTGCTTGAGCCATAAAAAAAACCTCCAGAAAAATTCTGTGATGGTAAAACAGCGCCGGTATTATAACAAGAGAAAGGAGCAGGGGGAATGCGGATTGGGGAATGAAGCGCGGTTCGTGCTATAATCGGCGTCATCCTATCCGATTTATAATGTCCCCGGTCACAATTGTGCGTTAGGCAAGATCGCCTAATGTGCATTTGTGACCGTGAAGGGTATAGAGAGATCCCATGCCCCTAACCAAAACCTACCTCGATTACGCTGCCACCACTCCGGTCGACCCCCGCGTGGTGGAGGCTATGCTGCCCTATTTCAATCAAACCTTCGGCAACCCCTCCTCCGTGCATGCTTTTGGGCAAAGCGCCGAAGCGGCCCGCGAACGCGCTCGCGAAACCATTGCACAGGCGCTCAACTGCCAGCCCAAAGAGATCATCTTCACTTCCTGCGGCTCTGAAAGCGACAACCTGGCTTTACGCGGCGCGGCGTTGGCTAGGCGCGAGAAAACCAGCGCAAATTGGATTTTAACTACCCACCTCGAGCATCACGCTGTCAGCCACACCGCCGCCCAACTCGAAAAATACTACGGCTTCCAGGTGGAATGGCTCAAAACCGACCGTTATGGCATCATCCACCCTGAAACGGTTGAAAACGCCATCTGCAAAAACACCGCTCTGGTCTCGCTGATGTGGGCTAATAACGAAATCGGTTCGCTCAACTCCATCGCCGAAATCGGGGCTATTTGCCGGACACAGGGCGTGCCCTTTCATAGTGACGCCGTTCAAGGCGCGGCGCACCTCCCCACGGATGTGCAATCCCTCAACGTTGACCTGCTCTCTATCGGCGCACATAAATTTTACGGGCCTAAGGGCATTGGCGCGCTCTACCTGCGCCAGGGCACCCCACTAATCCCCGCGCAGACCGGCGGCTCGCAAGAGTTCGGCTACCGCGCCGGCACCGAAAACATCCCTTATATGGTCGGCATGGCCGAGGCCTTCCGCCTCGCGCAAACAGAGCATGCGGCGCGCACCACGCATCTCCAACCGCTGCGCGACCACCTCATCGGCACGATTCTCGAGGAAATCCCCGAGGCGCGGCTCACCGGCCACCCCACCGAACGCCTGCCCAACCACGCCAGTTTCGCCTTTAAAGATGCGGATGCCAACACGCTGCTGATGATGTTAGACCTGGAAGGATTTGCCTGCTCTTCGGGATCGGCCTGCAAAACAGGGGATCCGCGGCCCTCGGAAGTGCTCACCGCCCTGGGCATGAGCGCCGACTGGGCCTTGGGGGGTCTCCGCGTAACCCTGGGGAAGGATACCACCCCGGAGGAGATCAACGCCTTCCTCGCCGTGTTGCCGGGGTTGGTGGAACGTGTGCGAAAAATCAACCAGAGATGAACGGGGATGAATGGGATGGAAATAGATAAACTAACCGAACGTATTATTGGCTGTGCATATGCTGTGAGTAATGCGCTAGGGATTGGCTTTGTAGAAAAAGTTTATGAGAATGCATTTGCACACGAATTGCGGAAAGCTGGTTTGGATGTTCGCCAACAATTTCCCATCAAAGTAAATTACGATGGAATCATCGTTGGTGAATTTTTCGCCGACTTGCTGGTGGAAGAAAATATCTTGATTGAACTCAAGGCAGTTGCAAATCTGGATTCTGCCCATATTGCACAAGCCCTCAATTATCTACGTGCCACCGGATTAGAAACATGCCTGCTGATTAATTTTGGCAAACCCCGCATTCAAGTTCGCAACTTGAAACCATCCCCACAATGGAAATCATCATCGTGAATCACACAAAATCCCACTCATCCCTGTTTATCTCTGGTGAAATATGCCCCGCGTAGTTATCGCTATGTCGGGCGGGGTGGATTCATCGGTGGCCTCGGCACTGCTCAAGGAGCAGGGTTACGAGGTGATTGGGATGATGCTGCGCTTATGGAGCGAACCCGGCTCGGAGGCTTACAACCGCTGCTGCACGCCCGATGATATGGCCCTGGCGCGCCGCATCGCCGCCCAACTCGACATCCCTTTTTATGCCGTCGACGCCAAAGAATCATTCCGCGAGACCGTAGTGGATTACTTCATTTCCGGCTATACGCAGGGGATTACGCCCAATCCCTGCCTTATCTGCAATCGCCGCATCCGCTGGGAGTTTTTGCTGGAGCGGGCGCTGGCACTCGGCGCGGATTATCTGGCAACGGGACATTATGCGCGCTTGCGAACGGCGGACGGCGGACGGCGGACAGCCGAAAGCGGTCAACGGGCAACGGGCGGTGGTCAGATTGAGTTACTGCGCGGCCTTGACCCCCACAAAGATCAATCCTACGTGCTGCACGTGCTGACGCAAGCGAAACTGGCCCATGCCATGTTCCCCCTTGGAGACTACACCAAACCACAGGTGCGGGAGATGGCGCGCAAATTTGATCTCCCTGTCGCAGAACGCGCCGACAGCCAGGATTTGTGCTTTTTAGGCCAGGGCGATTACCGAGATTTTCTGCTCCGCAACGCGCCTGAAGTGGCGAACCCTGGCCCGATTGTGACGCGAGAGGGGCAACAACTCGGAGAGCATCAGGGGCTGGCGTTTTACACGATCGGTCAGCGCAAAGGGTTGGGGATTGCCGCACCGCAACCGTTGTACGTGATCCAAAAAGATGGGGAAAATAATGCTTTAGTGGTGGGCACCCAAGCTGAGCTAGGGGAAACGGAACTCACCACGGGGCCGGTGAATTGGATTGCGGGGCAAGCACCCCCAAATCCGGTAAAGTTGGGCGTGAAGATTCGCTATAAGGCGCGGGAAGTCTCCGGGGTGGTGACTCCGCGCGAGGATGGCAGCGTCCACATAAAATTTGAGGAAAAATTACGAGATATTACTCCCGGTCAGGCGGCGGTGTTTTTCGATGGTGAAGTTTGCCTGGGCGGCGGAATTATTGAAGTTGGAAGGAGTGAATGATGGCTGAAGATTATGATTTGCATCGGAAGTTTGCCGTGGATTGTTTCAACGGTACCTGGGATTTGCTCGACAAGGCCACGCGCACGCCCGAGGAGGCCGCCAAAATGATCCACATGGCGCACGCGTCGCGCTATCACTGGGGCGAGATTGGCACACCCGTGAACTTCGCCCGCGGCGATTGGCAGATTTCGCGGGTATATGCGGTTTTGGGCGAGGGCGAAAATGCCCTGAAATATGCCAAAAGCAGTTTGCACACTTGCCTCGATCATGGGATTGGCGATTTTGACCTGGCATTCGCCTATGAGGCCGCAGCGCGCGCTTTTGCGGTTTTGGGCGATGCCAACCGCCTGAATCAACATTTGGAATTAGCCCGCGAGGCCGGCGAAGCGATTGCCGAGGAAGATGACCGCCAGCATTTTTTGAATGAGTTGGCAACCATCCGGTGATTGGGCCAAAATGGGTGTTCTAATAAAGACTGACCGTTTGATTTTGCGTGAATATCGCGAAACCGATTTCGAAGGTGTGCATATTTACTCGAAAGACCCCGAAACCGTCAAATTTATGCTGTGGGGGCCAAACACGCCTGAGGATACGCACAACTTCATCCAACTGGCAATCGCGCAGCAATCCATTGAGACGCGGGTGAATTACCATTTTGTAGTGACCTTGCGAGAAACCGGACAAATCATTGGCGGCTGCGGCATTCACCTTCGGCGGCCCGAACACCGGGGTGCGGAGATCGGCTACTGTTTCAATCAGCAATTTTGGGGGCAGGGATACGCTACGGAAGCAACGGGAGCACTGTTGAAATTTGGTTTCAAGGATTTAGGGCTGCACCGCATCATCGCCACGTGTGATCCGCACAACCTTGGCTCGGAGCGCGTGATGCAGAAAAATGGCCTGCGCAAAGAGGCCCACTTCGTTGAGGAGCTTTGGCAAGGCAAGTTCAACGAATGGAGGGACTCGCTGCTGTATGCTATACTGGAAAGCGAGTGGCTAAAAATATGACTCTCCCATCTTTTCTCATCGGCATCGTAATTTCATCCCTGTATGGCGCGCTGTTTCACTTGTGGCGCGGCGGCGGTCCCGGACGGCTGGCTTTGTATATTCTGCTGGCCTGGATCGGGTTTTGGGTCGGCCATTTTATTGGTAACGCCCTGGGGTTGAGTTTTTTTAGCCTGGGCCCGCTCAGGTTGGGCGCGGCCACCCTGGGAACAGCCATCACCCTGGGGGTTGGGTATTGGCTTTCGTTAGTGAAACAGTAACAAGGTGACAAGTGGTTGGCTAGCAAGGACAATCCCAAGCGCCATTCAACCAGTAACCTGTCACCCATTCACCTGATATCTAATCAACAAATCGCGAATCCGAAAGGAGCAACCATGTACCAGATCGAATCATTTCTCTCTGCCCGGCTATTTTTGGTGCCGGAAAAAGTAGGGGATCGAATTTTCTTCATCAGCAACCTGAGTGGCCGCCTCAGCCTGTATGTGATGGATAAAAAAGGCGGCGTGCCCGAACCTTTGCTGCCGCCGGAGATTGCGCTGCAAAACCCCCACCTTGTCGGGCGGCTCTACAAGCCCTTCCCGAAGTTGGGCAAAATTTTAGTGATGCTCGACCACGATGGCAACGAAGATTACAAGCCCATGTTGCTCCCCATGGAAGGCGGCTACCCGGAACCGGCCTTCACCGAAATGCTGGCGGAGCATCGCTTTCATATGGGGCAAACCTTCCCCGAGGAAAACCTGGTTTACCTGTTTGCTGAATCTCACAAAGAATCGATCAACATTACCTTGCGTGTCAATCTAAAGACCGGTGAGATCACCGAATTAGATCGCAGTGTTTATGGTGGATTTGTCGATGCCATCAGTGAAGATCACAGCAAGGTCGTACTGACCGAGGGCTATACGGCTGGCGACAACGTACTCTTCCTCTGGCAAAACGGGCAAAAATCGCTGCTTTACGGCACACCCCTGGATCAACGCCAGCCGGGGGTGGAATACCCCCTCACCGGCATGGGCAACGGGCATTTCGTGCGCGGCGATCAGGGCTTGCTGGTCTTCACCACTTTGTTCGAAGATACCGGCGGGTTGGCTTATTTTGATCTCGACAACCCCACGAATCTCAAACAAGTTCCCTTCGTTGGCGTAGCTCACGAAGGATTCGGTGAATTCGAAGGCCTAACGCACCTGGAGGGCAACCGCTTCCTGGCGTACTTCAACATCGACGGCGTCAACTGGTGCTACGAAGCCACCTTCGATGAAAAAAAGCTAGAACTCAAGCTAGGCGCGGTTCTCGTCGGCCAAGGCAAAATCTCCAATGGTGTGGTGGAACACATCTCCTGGGAAAAGGCCAGCGATGAATTCGTGGTCTCCCACTCCACAGCGATCTCCCCCACCCAAATCTATCGGATTAAGCAAAAACGCAAGAAAGTGAAACAACTGACTCGTGAGAAAGTGCTCGCCATCCCCGAGGAATTGCTCGCAGCCGGAGAAGACGCCTCTTTCACCAGTTTTGATGGGCTGCGCGTTTCCGCCAGGATGTATCGGCCCGCGGAGAGCCTCGGTTTCGAGGGGCCGCGTCCCCTGGTTTACTACATCCACGG
>DOTA01000432.1 GCA_003513015.1 Chloroflexota bacterium | reverse complement strand
GTGGGCAACACCCCCGGCGTTTTTTCCGACGCCACCGCCGATTTTGCCTTCACCCTGATGCTCTCCGCCGCCCGCCGGGTGGTTGAAGGGCAAGATTACATCCGTGCTGGCAAATGGGAAACCTGGGGCCTGACCACGCTTTTAGGGCAGGATGTTTTTGGCGCAACTTTAGGGATCGTTGGCCTGGGGCGCATCGGTCAAGCCGTCGCCAAACGGGCACGCGGCTTCGAGATGCGCGTGCTCTACCACGATCAACAGCGTTTGCCCGAAGTGGAGCAATCCCTCGGGCTGGAATATTGCTCTTTGGATGATCTCCTCACTGAAGCGGATTTCGTGACTCTGCACGTGGATTTGAACGCCGCAACCCGTGGATTGATCGGGGCGCGCGAATTCTCCATGATGAAACCGAATGCCATTTTAGTAAACACCGCGCGTGGCCCCATCGTAGACCCCGAGGCTTTGTACGCCGCTCTGAAATCCAACCAGATCGCTGCCGCGGCTCTGGATGTTACTGATCCCGAACCATTGCCCGCCGATCACAAACTGCTGTCGCTGTCGAATTTAATTGTAGCGCCACATATCGCCAGCGCCACGGTTACCTCCCGCACACAAATGGCCTTGATTGCGGTGCGCAATCTGATCGCAGGGTTGGAAGGTAGGCCGCTTCCGTTTCAGGTGAATTTGTAAACGTCCACAGGTAAACACGTATATATGGAAACAGATTAGCCTTTCCCGGTCTACATGTGTGCAAATTCACTTTTTCTCTCTGGCAAACGCATTATAAATTGAGAGTCGAGAAACCAGAGATGGCCTTGAAAAGATAATCTTCATTTTCGAAATTGTTCGGGATCTAAACGATTGAAGGTATCGTGTGAAGGAATGCCATCGGGTAACTCGAGAAACTTTCGGAACCACTTTTCTTGGGCTTTCCAGAATATCTCTACATTTTCCCAGGTATCTGCCCCGTAGATTGCAACACAAATTGCGATTACCAGGATATCCAACCGCTTGTGAAGTTTCATCCGTTCTATTCGCGGATCTTCTAATTCATTGAATTGTTCTTCGATTCCTGCCACTACAGCGAACGTTTCTATGTGGAGCTCCATCAACTCTCTTCCCCCCCCAAGGATACTCTCTGTTTCATTCCTTTATTGTCTTGTTTTTAGCACGTTCACCCGCACGCCCCAATTCAAGCTATTGACGAAAGGCAGTATCGTCGTTACAATTCAGCCCTGGTTTTTACGTCGCCACGGCTTTTGATGGCGGCTTTTTTTTGCGGAGGACGCAATGGTTGAGCAAGAAGTTGTAATTGAAGAATCTGTCGAGCTTGAATCTACTGCGGATGAGGTATCCGCCGAGGTTGTTAACCTAAATCAAACGATGGTGAATACCGTCAAAGCGGAGACAGTTCGTATCAGCCAAGGCGGCGTTGAAAAAGTGATCGCCACGGAAGTGGAATTGAAACAAGGTGGCGCGAACCGCGTCGAAGGTCAGAATGTTACTCTGTCACAAGGTGGCGCGGGTGTTGTACAGGCTGCTAATTTCACCATGAAAGAAGGTGGGGCTGGGTTGGTGCGGGCTGAAACCGTGGAAATGACCGAATCTGGCGCCGGAGTAATCTACAGCCAAGTTGTCGAGATGAAAGCTGAATCTCAAGCGGGGCTGGTGGTCGCCCGTCAGGTTCGAGCGGAAAAGCTCGAAACAAAACTTCTGTTAGCTGGCAAAGTTGAAGGCCAGGTGGAAACCATGATGGATACCCGCCAGGCCCTGCTGTCTGGCTTAGGCGCAGGAATTGCGGTCGGGGCTATGCTCTTGATTGGGCAGCTTTTGCAACATCGAAAATAAATGTGAATATCGAGCCATTTGGCTCGTTATGAAAATCTAAAGGGTTCCACTAAACGAGAACCCAAAAATCATATCAGAGGAGCGAGGGTAACCCAATCCCGGGTGAGAGGCGCTCCAAGGAAGGATACTATGGAAAAAATTATTTTAGAAGCCGAGCATCGCGAGGTGCTGGGCAAAAAGGTTAAAGCTATGCGCCGTGAGGGCAAACTCCCGGCAGTGATCTTTGGCCATACGATGGAAACTACACCTATCACCCTGGATATGCGCGACGCCAGCAAAATCTTGGCGGGTGTGGGTTCCTCCACGCTGGTCACGATCCAGTTGGATGGCATGGAACACGCTGCTCTGGTGCGCGAGCGCCAGCACAATGTTCTGTCACGCGCTCTCCTGCACGTTGATTTTCAAGCCGTTTCCCTCACTGAAACCGTGCGTGCTTCTGTCGCTCTGATTTTAGGCGATGAAGATGCACCCGCCGTTAAAGCCTATGGCGCTATGATTATTCAAGGTGCTGAAAGCCTTGAAATCGAATGTCTCCCGCAATATTTACCCGAACGCATCGTGGTGGATCTCTCGAGTCTGAAAAACATCGGCGACAGCATCCACATCAAGGATTTGCCTGTGATGCCCGGTGTCGAAATTTTGGATGATCCGGATACTATGGTTGTTGTAGCTACAGCTCTGAGTGAAGCCTCCCTTGAAGATACCGGGGAAGGCGGCGAACCGGAAGTTATTGGCGCAGACGACGAAGACTAATTCGCCCCAAACATCCCGCGCAAACGTGCGCGGGATGTTTTCTTTAACCTTCCAACCATGAAAACCGTTCAATTTTGGGCTTGGGTTTGCCTGGTTTCCAGGCTCGTAATGGGCTTATCTGCTTGTGGTTCCTCAACCCAAAATAACCCTACCGTACAACTGATTGCAACTGAAGCCGCACCGCCGTTGCAAAGCGGACAAGTACAACAGTGGGCCGCGGGTGCGCAAGCCAGTTCTGAGTTTGCTGACCCCGAATGGGCGGCAATCCAGGCTATCGGCGAGCCAGATACCCTTCGTTGCGGCGACTATCAGACCGCCTGGGCTACTGCCGGCAGTGATATTTCTGCGACCCTGGTGCTAACCTACACTGCCTCGCTCCATGTTACGGGCATCAATATCGTGCAAACTTTCAATCCCAATCAGGTCACCCAAGTTGAACTGGTTGGTGATTTTGGCCGGGCCGTGACCGTCTATCAGGCTCCTCCTGCCCAAATCGACCAACCCTGCCCCTACACCCTGGCGATCCCCGTTGAACGCACCGTAAACCGCTACAATCAGGTGCGCATCACCGTGGATCAAGCTGTTTTGGGGTTGGGATGGAACCAGATCGACGCGGTGGAACTGCTGGGAGAATCAGATTGATCCCGAACCCAGAAACCCGCCTCCGGCTTCCCGGTTGGGATGTGACCCTTGGGTTTTAACTCAACTTGTAGATGTACCTGCGCTCTGATGATGCCAGCCCCAGCGCTTCGAGCAGCAATACAGTCATCCGAGCGCTGGCACCCCACAATAATTCCCCATCATACTCTTTGAAATAAATCACTGGCACATCCTGCCCCAAAAATTGCAGGCCGCGCAGCCGGGTTTCACGATTTAGCGGGTCGGCCAGCCAATTTAACGGGATGCTGAAAATTCGGGCAACCTCTTCGGGTTGGGGAACCAGCGCATAGGGCCAGGGAATCGCACCCACGATGGGGGTCACGCGATAATTGGTAATCGTCCGCATCGGTCTTATCTGGCCTAAAATTTGCACATCCCCCGGTTTAATCCCTACTTCTTCGTGCGCCTCCCGCCGTGCCGCGGTTTCCGCATCCGGGTCCGTGGGATCGCAGCGCCCGCCGGGGAAGGCCACCTGTCCGCTGTGGCGGTCGTGCGCTGATACCGTGCGGCGGATGAATAGCAAATGCCAGCCCTCCTCCTTAGGGATCATGGTGATCAACACTGCCGCAGGCCGCGGCTTCGTTGTGAAAAATTTTCCAGGGTAGGGGGATTCCGAATCGAGGTCAGGCGTAAGCGCCTGACCTAACCGCGCAGCAATTTCATCAATCGATAGAGGCATGTGAATTTATTCTGACTCATCATCTTCTGAAGAGTCGTAGATAGCGTTCCGTTCCGCCCCGCGGCCGGTGTAGAGCATCAGGCGGGCGAAAACTAAAAATCCGGTGTGAGCGGTCAGACGGTCATCGGGGCGCAGGCGGGCGGGGACGGGCTTGTAGTTGCGCAGCATGAGTTCGCAGACCTCAATGAACCCAAAGTTGAAGGCGTCGAGCGCTTCCAGCAAGCGGCTGACCTGATTGGTGGTGGGCAGAAGCGCCCCAAAAAAANNCTGGTTGGTGGTGGGCAGCAGACTCCCAAAAAATCCCCCGGGTTTGAGGGCCTGGCGCACCTGCTCGGTATAATCTTCGGGGTTGGGAACATCTAAAAAGAGTGCATCTACGCCCATTTCGTTGAAACCATAAGCAATATCCTGGGTGGTAAAGGTTACCAAGTCTTCAAGCCCGAGGGCCTCCAAATTGCGGCGCGCCAGGGTTTGCACATCCGCGCGGGTATCGTAGCTGTAGACGTGCCCCTCCGGTCCGGTGCTTGTTGCCAGCGCAATGCTGAAAGCCCCTGATCCGCTACCGGCCTCAATCACGCGTGCCCCGCGCGTGATGTTCATCTTCAGCAGGATAAAGCCGATATCCTTGGGGTACATGATGGTGCCCCCGCGCCGCACATTGAGCAGGATATCGTGCAGGCTGGGCTGCAAGAGCAAAAAGTTCTTGCCCGTGTGGGTTTTCACGTGGCTGCCCCAGGGCATCCCAAACAGATCATCGAAAAGAATTTGTCCGTGGTGACTTTGAAGTTTGTCGCCCGGGTTGAGCCGCACGATCTGCTGCTTGCCGCGCGGATCGATAAATTGGGCCAGATCGCTGGGTTGAACAGTGGAAGAGGGGTTGTCGAGGGTCATTTTTGTGAAGGGTGGCGTGGGGAGCGTGGAGGGTAAAATTGCTACACCCTCCACGCTTTACATTTTACGGTTTTAGCTGTTTCTTGAAGAAATCGGTGATGCCGTTATAGCAGGTGATGCGGTTCTCGAACTTGAGCACATCGTGGCCTTCGTTTTCGAACATCAGGTATTCCACTTCTTTGCCGATGGCATTGAGATGCTCCACAATGTCGCGGGATTCTTGCTCGATGACGCGCGGATCGTTTTTGCCCTGGATCACCAGCATGGGCGCGCCCAAATTGTCGATGTAAGTGCGCGGCGAGCGTTCCACCAAAAGTGCGCGCTCCTCAGGGATTTCGGGATCGCCAATGGCAAGTTTGAAGTAGGGTTTCCAGGTTTCGGGGATGCGGTCGGAGAAGGTCAGCAGATCGTAAGGGCCGAACATATCGCAGGAGGCTTGCCATAATTCGGGGTGGCGCGCGGCCAGGGTGAGGGTCATGTACCCCCCGTAGGAGCGGCCCACGACCGCGGCGCGGGAAACATCCACC
>DOTA01000254.1 GCA_003513015.1 Chloroflexota bacterium | reverse complement strand
GCCATCAGCGCGGCGGTGAAAGCCATCGTGTTGAGGGCCTGCTGGCGGCGGCCCACCTGCCGGGCAAAGAGGGCGAACCCGCCCATGATGGCGGCGCGCACCACCGCCGGATCGGCGCCGACCAGCACCGTATAGAGTCCCAACCCAATTACAGCCCCGATCGCTCCTTTGCGGTGACCGAATAAGCGGCCAAAGATTCCAACAAACAAGGCACTGACAACCGCCATATTAAATCCGTAAAAACAAAACCAAAATAAACGTGGCCTTTCAGTGGATAGGAGACTGGTGAGAGTTACGATTTTTTCCCCACACAGCTATCGATGACAGAAAACATCTCAATAGTGTATCTGCAGCTTGTTAGTATCCCTGCCCACAGGGATACTAACAAGCTAACATTTCAAATTGAGCATATCTTATCTTGATCTAATGTCCTCCAACCTGAGTTGAGTTTTTAGTATTTGAACATCGTTCAAGTTGCTTACTCAACCGACTAACCCAAATCAACCTAAAAACGAGAATTAACTTAACAGAATTGGTTCGGTAACCAATTAGAAGTACATGCCACAAGAAACTCTTGGATACCATGCTTTTAATTTAATAGGATCTATCAATTTCATGGTATCTGATCACTGAACAGGATACTAACAACTTCATATCCAGATACCGGAATCTCGATGTTGCCATCAGCTTGAACTTCCAAATTCAATATTTCATCATCAGCTAAATTAACCTGCATAGCATTGGAAAATTTTAGCAAAGGTCTCAGGGTGAGTTGGATGGCTTCTGATGAAATATTGTAACCGCGCACGATCCAGCCACGCCCATCTTCCGTTTCTTTTACCGCGCTGATAACAAATTCGGCAGGCGAGTGGGAAATGAAGGACCCCAGGGATGGAATTACTCCAGCATGAAGGCCGGTTTCAATGGATCGCAAGGATGATTCAAAGGCATAGGCCTGTTGGTACGCTGCTCCCCAATCCTCTTTGTGAGGGATGATGGAATAGTCATACATCCACTTTCCGAGAACCTGCGCACCAGGGGTTTCAAACGCAGGACCGGCATGCCCTTCCCGGATGGGCATATCATCCCGCGAGAGCCAGCCAACGCTGCGAAGGAGTGTGATGGCGATTTCAGTGCTGTTCGATCCTGCTTCGATCACTTCGACATCGGGCAAGCCGCGGTTAGCAATCATCAGGCCGATTTTGCCGTCAGACACATCCGTAAAGGCACGTTGGGGCACTTCGGGGCGGGGGTCTTCAACCCAATCTTCACCTTTTTCCGGGATGCCAATGGGCCGCCGCACTACTTCGAAATGGCCGTCATAATCCGCTTGGTCAACCGCAAAAGGTGCCGGGAAGTGGACCCGCAGGCGATGGTCTTTGGCCAGATTATCCAATTCAGTGTGAATGTCGATCCGCGGAACCCCAGGAACCAGGGAGATTCTGCTTACAATGGGGATGCTGACCATTTTTTTCGAACGGGTCTTCCGGTCTGCGGCTACTGCGGCGGGAACTTTCAAGGCATATTCGATTTCAAGTGATGAATTTACAGCATCTCGGAACACTCTCAGCCAGATGAGTTTCGGCGCAAAATATAAATCCAGGATAGGCGGAGAATAATTGTACTCATCCCCGGCATCACCGCCATCTACAAAGCGATTGAGACCCGCATAAACCGCGTTGCTAGTTTTATCTGTAACAGTTAGCGTTCCATCAATCTGACTGGCCGCCACTTTGAAAAATTCATTCTCAATCTCAAAGGGTGGCTGCTGTTCGTCTCCCGTAACCAATTTTGCAAGCAGTTTTTCCCCCCATTCTGATTGGGCCAACCGCAATCCCAGTGGTAGGAAGGGCTTGAGCAGTGGATTGATTTCTGTAGCCAGGGCAGTTTCAGGCGCATCAATGATGCGCACCCACACCGTTCCCCATCCCAATGCGGGAATATCTGGGCTAATAAAATGGATTTTGGAAGCCTGTGGCGTATGGGCAATCACATGAAAATGAGTCACCCCGGGGTCAGCTTCATATTTGGCGATTTCGCTTTCGGCATGTTGCCACTCAGGAATATTCGGCTGCCCGTTATCGTCTAGAATGGCATCGATGGTCACGATCGATCCATCACGCACAACTTTGACACGCGTGATAGCTGATCCGGCCACCCGTCCCTCATTGATCGCGCCGATGGTATCGCGCAAACTGTTTTTACTCAGCAGGAGATTAGCCAATTCTTCATTGCTAGATCCCAGAAATTCATGGGGAATCACGGTGCCATCCGCATCGATGAGTTCAAAAACAGTGATTTCTTCGGGAATATTCAGCTCAACTTCTACCCGGTCACGATGTAAAAATCCGTGGGGGTTGAAGATTACAATGGATGAGAAGGCCTCATTCGACTGTGTGTCCGTGTTCTGGGCAATGGTATGCAAAGCTTGGTGGGTAATTTCTTCCCCAATCTGGTCAGCCTGATCGAAGCGGGGCTTCATTTCGTCATGGACCTGATCGATAGAGCAACCACAGATCGAATCGTGGGGATGATTTTCCATCACCAAATGCCAGGCCTGCCGGATGATGGGGGCCACATTCTGTACGCGATTGGAGGCGATCTCTGCGGGCGTTCGATCTACCCATTTGGTTTGTACAAATTTGTCAGCGATAAATCTTTCCGCGAATACGCTGAAGGGCTCGGCCCATTTTTCCAGCAGAATTTGACTGGCGTGATTGCGCTGCTTGATCCACATCCGGGTAGAAAGCACCCCGGGCAGCAGATGCATCCGATCACAAGCCCGAAGTTCACCCCGAACCATAGGGATCGAATCTTCCAACTCCTTGATCTTGGCGCTGATTTGTTGAAGATAAGCGGGGAAAGTAGAGTGAACAACAGATCTGTCCGGTAGTTTCTCATTGGCATATGTAATCGCTTGAGCCGTGTATGGCGACGGTTCCATGTGGTCGGTACCCAGCATAATGACATAATCATCCACTGCAGAATGCGCAGCCAGTGAATCCCCGGCCATGGCGATTTGTTCAGCAAACGCGTCATTATTCGATACCAGCAAATTGGCTCCGTTGCTGTAACTGTCGCGCAAATAGGCCAAGAATATCCGGGAACCATCGGGTGATTCCCACCATAATTCTGGGGGCTGATCACTTAGCCCGCGCCACAGGGCAGCCGCTTCGAGGCCAAATCCTTTCAAAATTTGGGGCATCTGGCCGGGATGTCCAAAAGGGTCGGGGATGTATCCGACATTCATTTTATGACCCAACTTATGAGTTGTCCGATCGCCTTCCAGCAAGTTACGGATATGGGCCTCGGGACTGACCAAAAACATATCGGGCAAAATATGCCAGGGACCAATCAGGATGCGGCCACTCTGAATATGTTGCCGCAAAACTTCTTCTTTTTCAGGGCGGATTTGTAAGTAATCATCCAGGATGATGGTTTGCCCATCGAGCATAAAATGCTTGAAATCAGGGTCTTCATCCAGAATATCGAGTAATTTGTCAATCAGATGAACAAGTTTCAACCGAAACTGCTGAAAGGTTTCATACCATTCGCGGTCCCAGTGAGTGTGTGAGATAACATGTAAAGTTTTCATACTACTCCATGAGAAATGGGATTTTTTAGATAGGGCAGCAAGTCAGGGTGTATTTATATAACGCCAAGATGTATTAAACTCTCCGCCATAGCAATGATGGCTTCTTCAGCACTGCGGAATTGAATGCCAAGATCATCCTTAATTTTCCGATTGGANNGTAGAAACTTTATATCCCCATTCAGCAAAGTTTTTATTCAACGCCTTTGCTACGTCAGCCAACCAGATGAGTTCACTCGCACAGATATAGCGATTCCCAGGTGCCTTGGGAAGGGTCATAGCAGCCAGATGGGCCGCGGCAACATCGCGTACATCGACCAAAAACCATGAAAGTCGAGCGGTTCCGGGGTATGCGCCCGACAAAAAATCCTTGATGACGGTTGCCGAAGTACCCAAAGCCGCCCCATCCAACAACGGCCCCATCACAAAACTGGGATTGATGACGGCTAATTCCAGGGGTTGATTTGCATCCTGGTTGCTTACATATTCCCAGGCCGCCTGTTCAGCGAGTGTCTTGCTCTTGGCGTATGCATCGATATTCCCGCTCAGTTCTGACCAATCGTTTTCATCAAAATTGCGTATTTTTCCACTGTGACCGCCCTGAATGGCTGCGACAGAAGAAGTTAGCACAACTCGTTTGACATCTGCCCTTGAAGCGGCCTTCAAAACGCGCCGGGTCCCATCCACGGCCGGGCGGATCAAATCATCTTCATTCTCAGGCATTTCACTTGGGAATGGCGACGCGACGTGCAGCACATATTCACATCTAGAAACGGCTTCGGCCCAGCCATCATCGTTCAACAAATCTGTTTGAACGAATTCAAGACGATCTGTTGCCTGAGTGTGCTGGGAAAATACTGCTCGTAAATGCTTTTCTCGGTCAAGATTACGAAGCGTACCGCGCACCTTATACCCTTGTTCCAAGAGTTGTAATACACAATGTGTACCAATAAAGCCCGAAGCACCGGTTACCAATACGGTTTTTGTATCATTATCAAGCATTTTATTCTCCTTCAGGTCTTATCATTCACAAATAATATTAATGGAATCGCCCAAGTAGTGATACTCTTGTGAATTTTCAAGACACGAAGGCTTCGGTAGTTTTCTGGCTGTGTTTTTCTTCGATCGCCGCTTGGATTTCTAGCTCGCGCTGGTGATTGATCGGCAGCATTGCTAGAAGAATGATGCCAATCACAAGAATCGCGGCTGGAATAAGGCCGGTGCCAAATCGGATAGCCTGGACTACTTCAGCGGTTTGATGCTTGGTTTCGCCGATATANNCCCGCGGCGCTGAGCAGAGTGCTCAAAATGAGCGGCTGCACACTGGCCGCCGGGAGCATGATGATCGCCATAATGCCGCGCACCACCCCAGGCTGCCGTTTGCCAGTTTCAAGTTCAATATGATCGACTACCAACCCGCTAATCGGAGCGTTGATCGCGGATCCAAATCCGTATCCCAAAAGGATAACAATATACGTTACCGCGGCGATCCAATAATTGATGGGCAAGGTCAGCACAATGTGCCCCACAAATGCAATCAAGAGTCCTTTCCATAAGGTATCTCGAGAACCAAATTTCTTGACCCATTTGATAATAAAGGGGAACAACAGCATCTGCCCTACGCCGGTAAGAACATCGGGAACTGTGGCTTGCAAACTAGAAACTTCCAGAACATTGTCCATATAATACAAATAACCGGAGAAATAATTTCCGGTGCCCGCCTGGATGAAAAAGAACGCGATCATAAAAATGGCAAAGGTTTTATCTTTGAACAATTCTTTCGAAAGCGCAAATAATTCCTTGAGCCCCTGGGTGACTTCCATATTTNNGCTGGCAATCACCTGAACCTGGGTCCGTTCGGCGGTGCCCAGAAAGGTATTAACTGTGAAAGCCATAAAACTGACTCCCAGGAGGGTTTGGGCACCTTCATAAATAACCAGGAGTACCAGAAGATAGATGGCGGTAACCATTTCATTCCACTCAGGGGAGGCAAATAACAGGGCGATGACTGAAAATCCGATGATAGGGATCGACCAGCGGATGAGCGGAATATATTTCCCGCGGCCGGTTAGGAAGGGTCGTTTATCGGCCCAATAGCCAATAATGGGGTCGTTGATACCGTTCCAAATGCTGAAGATCAGAAAAATCACCCCGTACATGGCCGGGCTCAACCCCACCACATCGGTATAGAACTTCATGAAGGAACTGGTAACGATCACCGTAACCAAAGCTGATCCACCGGAAACCAAATTGATAAGGATTTTATTCTTCAGGGTGTAGTACTCTTTTAGTTCAGACATTCAAGTCTCCTTAATCCTTTACCGTAGTGATGAGCTCCGGTAATCTTAGCGCTCAACAGAGCTATCGAGGGTTGGGATAAAATCTTCATGGGATGATGTGAGATATGCCCTGACAATA
Organism: Chloroflexota bacterium; assembly: GCA_003513015.1. Classification (GTDB taxonomy): domain Bacteria; phylum Chloroflexota; class Anaerolineae; order Anaerolineales; family UBA11858; genus UBA11858. The sequence continues at coordinate 853 of DOTA01000254.1, read as the reverse complement.
TAATCGGTGTTCAGGTTCACAACTTTGATCAAAATATGGTTGGTCCCCTTTTCTAAAAGGAGTGGGGTGTGTAGTTTGATTGCTTCTGCAGAAATCGCATCTTGCGTGAAAATCTCTGTGCCATTTAACCATACCCGCAGACAGCCGGTTGTTTCCAAATTCAAATAGAGCTTCGGGAGGTTGGGTTCGATCAGTAAATGATCTAATCCCCGCGGGCTGTTCAGATAAAAACTCAGATAACTGGCGGAATGATCTTTCGGGTCTTCAAATGCCATCTCTGTAAACCGAAATCCATCCGGTCCAGCCTGCTGGATTTGCCAGGTGGCTGAAAAATTATCCTGGACGATCTCAGCGCCCAGTGAGGGCGCGGCGTCACTTTCACCATTCAAAAAATCAGCATTTAGCATTGCTTCACAATCATTTCCGGCAAAAAATCGAGCCGCTAGAACCCGAATGATTTGATTCCCATCCAGCGCCTGACGATATTCATTAAAACCATCATTTGTTGTGCGGTTGGATTGGCCCGGTGTCAGGGGGATTTCACTGAGGACTTGATCAATTTTATCCAGCTTTTTGCTGTTCAACAGCAGGAGCCGGCCATGCATTTTGGCAAGTTCGCGGATATTGAAAGACTGAATTTCGGCAATCATCTCCGCTGTTAACATGCCTACCATGGGGATAAACCGTTTCACAACAGCTGTGGCCTGCGGATTTTTGAGAATTTCTCCGGCCGGTGTGTAAGTGCTGAAAACTGCGTCTTTCCCGAAATTGGCATCAATCTGCGCGCCAGCCGCTTTCATGAGTTTGTGCCACAGATTTTTTCCCTTCCGCTCAGAGAGATCGCGGTGTTCCC